>JBFXAV010000052.1:0-9163 GCA_050183935.1 Candidatus Korobacteraceae bacterium
AGCACCAGCAGCATCACCCTTCATCCCCTCCGCCTGGTAATGCGCAGTGAGCGCTTCGATAAAAGGCTGGAGCTTGCCGTCCATCACTTCTGTGAGCTGGTGAATAGTCAGGCCGATGCGGTGGTCGGTCACCCGGTTCTGCGGGAAGTTGTAAGTACGAATCTTTTCGCTGCGGTCACCGCTGCCCACCATGGCGCGCCGCTCTTTGGCCAGCGCGTCCTGCTGCTTTTGCTGCTCCACTTCGTAGAGCCGGGCCCGGAGCACGCGCATGGCCTTCTCGCGGTTCTTGATCTGGGACTTTTCGTCCTGGCAACTGACCACCGTGTTGGTTGGAATGTGAGTGATCCGTACCGCGGAATACGTGGTATTCACCGACTGTCCGCCAGGACCGGAGGAGCAGAAAGTATCAATACGCAGGTCCTTGGCCTCGATCTTCACGTCCACATCTTCAGCTTCCGGCATGACGGCCACTGTAATGGCTGAGGTGTGTACGCGCCCTTGCTGCTCGGTTTCCGGCACGCGCTGTACACGGTGGACGCCGCCTTCATATTTCAGCCGTGAATAAGCTCCGTGGCCTTGAATGCTGGCGATCACTTCCTTAAGGCCGCCGACTCCGGACTCGGAGGAAGAAAGCACCTCCACACGCCAGCGCTGCGTTTCCGCATAGCGTCCGTACATCCGAAACATTTCGGCGGCAAACAAGGTAGCTTCGTCGCCGCCGGTACCGGCGCGGATTTCCAGGATGACGTTCTTGTCGTCATTCGGATCCTTGGGCAGCAGCAGAACTTTTAGTTCTTGTTCTACCGGGGCGACACGGGATTCGAGTTTCTCCAACTCCTCGCGGGCGTACGCTTTCATCTCCGCATCGGACTCCATAGCGAGCAGCTCGCGGCTTTCCTCAATGCCTCGTTTCAGTTCCTTGTATTCGCGATAGCGCTCCACCATAGGCGCGAGCTCGCTGTGCGCCTTGGCGGCTTTCTGGTAGCGAGAAGAGTCGGCAATGACCTCCGGGGAAGCCAGAGCCTGTGTCAGTTCATCGTACTTTGCTTCAATTTGGTCGAGTCGTTCAAACATGGCGTTGTTCGCTGCTCAAGAATCTTTCTGATTTCTGCTTATTGATGATGCGCCCAGAGCCAAGCGGACGGCAATGCTGCCCTTGCATTTTGCGTTTCATTGGGTCAGCAACTTGCCAAGGGCGTACCCCCGCCAAACCTTCACTGAGCCTGCAGATGGGTAGTTCGTTTTCGCGGCGGGGGCCGCTAAGCAATGACCAGATCGCCGCCGCGCTGGCGCTCAAGGGTCATGGCGTGGTCCAGGGCTGCAATGGCGCACTCCACCTGATCGTCTGCGGGAGGTTGGGTGGTAATGCGCTGGAGCCAGAGGCCTGGGGCGGTCATGGCCCCGAAGAGGGATTTGCGGCGCTTGGCGGCGAAACGGATGATCTCGTAGGAAATGCCTGCAATTACCGGTAGCATTGCCAGCCGGATCCCGAAGCGTGCCCAGAACGTGGTCACCGGGAACAGCGTGTAGACAGCGATGGAGATCAGCATGATCGTCATCAGGAAACTCGTGCCACAGCGCGGATGCCACGTCACGAACTTCTGCACCGCCGAAGGAACCAGCGAGTCGCCTGCTTCAAAGGCGAACACGGTCTTGTGCTCGGCGCCGTGGTATTGGTATACGCGGCGAATATCCGCCCACAACGAGACTCCCCAGATGAAAAGCAGGAACAGCGCGATGCGGATGGCGCCATCCACCAGATTGAAAACCACCTGGCCCTCCAGCGCAGGGCTGAGCCGCTGAAGCTGCGTGGCCGCCACCAGCGGAACAAACTTGTAGAGGAACACGAAGAAGCCAACAGAGAGAATGATGTTCAGCGCCGCAACCCAGCCGCTGATCTCCAGTTTTTTCTCCTGGCCCTCCTGAGCTTCATCGAGCGCGATGTTGGCGGAGAAGCGCAGCGCCCGGAATCCCAGGCTCATGGCATAGCCGAGCGTCATCACTCCGCGAATTAACGGCAATCCCATCCATTTGTGCTTCTCCGAGGGACGCTCCAGCGGCTCGGCGTGCGTCACCATCTCTCCATTCGCTTTGCGTACGGCAATGCCCCACGCGTGCGGAGAACGCATCATCACGCCCTCAAGCACGGCCTGCCCGCCAATCAAGGTTTCCTCACCGCTTTCCAGGGCGGGAAGCAACTGCACCATGGCCTGGAACCGAGCGAATTGTCGAAGTAGCCGCATATGCAATTAGATGAGGCGCAAAGGTTCCACGCTGCGAGAGAGGCACACCTTTGCCCTGTTCCTTCTGGCCCGGGGGTGTCTTCCCGTCAAGCGCTTAACAGGCAACAGTTTACACTAATTCTGGCGCTCCAGGGAGAGCAACTGTGCAGCGGGTTCGGGTCTTTGCGGCTACGACGTGGCGCATCTCACACCAAGCGAGACCTGATGCATGAGCTGGTCGCTCCGCCCGGGTGAACGGCAGACGCTACGCATGGCCTAAGGCAATGAAGCAATTAGCCCAACTCGCGGAAGCCATCTCCCAAACTCGGCGAAAAAGCGAAAAAGTTGCGCTTGTCGCGGACTATCTGCGCTCTCGCACTCCAGAGGAAGCGGCAGTCTCCGCAGTGTTCCTTTCGGGCAGGCCATTTCCCTCGCGTGAGGAGGCCACGCTACAAGTCGGCGGCGCCGTGCTCTGGAGTCAGGTGGCGGACCTCTCCGGCGCAGACGACTCCGCCATGGCCGCCGCCTACCGCCGCCACGGGGACCTGGGGAGCGCCACATACGAGCTGCTTGAGAGCCATGCGCCCGCCGAGTCCACCCTAACGGTGCTTCAAGTCGAAGCCTGCTTTCGCGAGATTGCGGGCGCACGCGGGTCTTCCTCCCGAGCGGAACTGGTGCACGACCTGCTGGCCCGTGCTACTGCGCTCGAAGCCAAGTATCTGGTGAAAATCATGACGGGCGAACTGCGGATCGGGCTCAAGGAAAGTCTGGTGGAGGAAGCCATAGCCAAAGCCTACGGTGCGCTACTCCCGCAGGTGCAGCGCGCCAACATGCTGCTGGGCGACATCGGCGAAACCGTGCGGCTTGCGGTGGCGCAGAAGCTGGCAGACGCGCGCATGCGGATGTTCCATCCCATCGGCTTCATGCTGGCCAGCCCGGCAGAGACCGCGGAAGAAGCGTTTCAGTACTTCCAGCACGCGCAGGTCGAAGACAAGTACGACGGCATCCGCGCACAGGCGCACGTTGCGGAGGGACGTGTGCGCCTGTTCTCCCGCACCCTCGACGAGATTACAGATTCATTTCCTGAGCTAAGGAGTCCCCTCGCCGCATTCCACGAGCCGGTAATTCTCGATGGAGAAATCGTGGCTTGGCGCAACGGTCGCGCGCTTCCTTTCTCCGAGTTGCAGAAGCGGTTGGGACGCAAGAAGGTAAGTCCGCAGTTGCTGGCGGAGGTGCCGGTCGCCTTGGTGGCATTCGATCTTCTATACGCCGGAGGAGATCTGGTGATCGACCATCCACTGCGGCAGCGCATGCAAATACTGGACCGGTTGTTTGCGGATGTTATGGCAGCTCCGGCCGCGACAGGCGGGGCGCACGCGGTGATGTTGCCTGCCCGCGATCCGCAAGGAGATCTGGCCCTTGAGCCCGCAATCCAAGACGAACAGCAGGGCTATGCCACGGAGGTGATTCGCGCCCCGGTGCTCACGGCCGAATCCCCCGAGCAACTGGCAGAGATGTTTGACGCCGCCCAGGCTCGCGGCAACGAAGGGCTGATGATCAAGGACCTTGAATCCGTGTATGGTCCCGGACGGCGCGGGCGCTCGTGGCTGAAGCTGAAGCGCGAACTCGCCACACTCGACGTGGTGGTGACGAGTGTCGAGTACGGGCACGGCAAGCGTGCCGGCGTGCTGAGCGACTACACGTTTTCCGTGTGGGACAAAGATCGGTTGGTTACCGTAGGCAAAGCCTACTCCGGCCTTACGGATGCCGAAATCGCGGAGATGACCCGATGGTTCCTGGAGCACACCATCGCCGATCATGGATTTCGGCGGGAAGTGGAGCCAACCGTTGTCCTCGAAGTAGCCTTCAATGCCGTGATGCAGTCCGACCGCCATGAGAGCGGTTATGCACTCAGGTTCCCGCGCATTCTAAGGCTGCGGCCGGACAAACCGGCGAGCGAAGCCGATACGCTCGACCGCGTGCGCAGCGTCTTTCAATTGCAGCATCAAGCGCCGAAGAAAGTGCGGAATCCGGCGTAACGCCGGCGAGTGCAAATTGTCCCTGGTGCAGTTTGAAACTGCATATCATCTCTCTTGGTCTCCGATCCGTGTTCCTCCGTACAAATCCGTGGCGAGTTTTGCTGTTCGCAATTTTTGTGAGACGACCTGTGCGCTTTCGGCCGCATCCCAAAGTAAAGCTTGGTACGTGAAAAATTGCTTGGGAGGACTGACATGCCCCACTATGCCGCGTTGCGCGACTACGAATTTGAGGTGGATGCCGACGATATCCGAGGCGCAATTCTGCGCGACAGTTCCGGAGATAAGCTCGGGACCGTAACCGATGCCATCATTGAGCATGAAAGCGGCGAGGTTCATTATCTGATCGCCGAAATTGGGGGTCGTGAGGTGATGGTCCCGGCAGAACGCGTGCTGCCCTCCATGGAAGACGACGACTTGCCAACTGACCTGACCCGGACGGAAGCAGAGACGCTGCCCGAGCTGCAGGGATTTCCATCCATGGGCAGCTCCACGGCCGCAAGCCCTATGGTGAGTGGTTCTACCATGTCTGGTTCCAGGGTGCAGCGCAGGGCACGCAAAGACTACGAGGAAAAGCAGGACGAGCGCGCAGAAGAGCAATTTAAAGAGAATTACACCGAAGGCGCCGTAGCGCACCGGGAAGGCTCGGACCGGCTGATCACGCCGGAAGCCTCGGAAATGCCGGCGTTCACGGGCGACGAGGATATCGACTCTTCGAACCTCACGCCCAACCGCATCACCGACAAGTTCGGCGGGGTGGGCCAGCCCATCACCGCGCCAACAGGCATTCCCCGCGGCGCAAGCGGTGCTCCTGATCTGGCGGGACGTACCACGCTGGAGCCGATTCCGAACCAGCGCGCCGAAGACGCATCACGCCCCGGCTCAAGCCGGGGAAAACGCTGGGACCGCTTTGCCAGCAGTCTCCAGAGCCGGTTGCCACGCATGCGCGAAACCTGCAACGTGTGCGGAAGGCGGCACTCGGCGGCATAGACCACCAGAGCGGATATCCCCACTCAAGCCGTCGAAGTACGGGCTTGAGTGGGGGAACAGCAGAGCGGGAGGCATACTGACGTTTCAAAATCCGTCGATTTTTTTGATCCGCCTTGCGACCTTTGCCCTAAACGCCGGACCATCCACATGAAACTGAGAGTGCTTCACTATTTGTTGGTTTGACCCATAGACGAGCATTTCGTGCCGCTGGGTATCGCAAAGGCCGCATCGGCACTCGACCACGGAATAATCACTTTCCGTCCCGACCAACCATTTTGCCTGAATGGAATCCGGCGAAATGAGAATCGACGAAGGAATAAACGCGGCAGAACATAGGATCGCAACTATTCCGATGATCGCAGTTACCAGATCAACTCTTCCAGACTGGAAAATCGGCCCCACCACCAGCGCAGCACCAAGGATCGCCATGCCCAGTAAGATAACGCGAACAGCCATGGACGGCCCGAACAGGAACCCGTCACCCTTCTTCTGAGCTTCCTCACGTTTGCCTACCACTCGAAGCAAAAAAAGCAGAAGGACGACCGCAGGCACTACTATCCATGTCTGGTTAACCAATCTATTCTCCTGTCTTTTCGTCGTCTTTTTCGTCGCGCATTCGCGGCTTCTGGTTCGCGATGCTCTGCTGTTTCAGCACAGATCGCACGGTTGAGAGAAGTGCGCAGATTTTAGGTCATACCTGTCATAAGAATGCGACGGGCGGGAAATCTCAGTTCAATTTCGGACCAAAGGGTTCGGAGTGCTCTCCAGGCTTTTCTATCGCAGCGACCGCGTATGATGGAGTGCCTTGCTGGCGCGAACGAAAACGATCTGCCTTGTTCTTTTGTTCCTCGCTTCCCTGGCATCCGCCGAGCGGTAGAGCAACTCCGTCCGCAGAACTACCTGAGTGATTTTCGCTGTAGTAGATGCCACCAGCGCCTCCCAAATCAACAACCTTGCGCGTGAAGTCGAGGAGATGACGCGTGCGCAGATCGCGCGGTTGTGACCATCAACAACCTCGAGGGACTGAAGGCCTCTCGAAGGCGGCATATGGAAGCCACATATAAGTCATTCAAACAAAAAGATTTGCCATCTCACGCTCTCGTTTTCCTCGCATTCCTTGGACAAGAATGGTATTCTTGAGCTGCGTTAAGTGGAAACGAAGTGGCTTGAGGAAAGTTCTCCAAGAGAGTTACCTGCCTCTGAAGTACCCTCCGGTTCTATTCGCGTAAAAATCAACAAAAGGAAGTGCGCAACACATGGAACAAGGAACCGTTAAGTGGTTCAACGACGCTAAGGGCTTTGGCTTTATCAGCCGTCAGAATGGCGAGGACGTATTCGTCCATCACACGGCGATCAACGCGCAGGGATTCCGCAGCCTGCAAGAAGGCCAGGCCGTCCAGTTCAACGTCGTGAAGGGTCCGAAAGGCTGGCAGGCAGAGAACGTCCAACCTCTCTAAGATCTGATTCACTGAAGCGGGCGGAGGCGAAAGCAGCCGCCCGTTTTCATTTTGCACCGTAACCTCCAGCAGCAGCTTTCTGCGAATCCAGCCCGCGATTCAAGACGCTTCTCTCCGCCGAATATCCTGTTCCTGTTGCGCTTCTAGTTCATCACCGGCATCGCGCGCTTTGCCCGTGGTTCGTGGCTTCTCAAGGGTGCTCTTGGAAGGGTCGGAGGTTGGATCGTGAATCTCGTCTCCAACTCGCTGCATGGTGGAATACATCACTACCTGATTACGACCACGGCTTTTGGCCTCATACAGAGCTGCATCCGCGCGCTCGATGATTTCCGCCTTGGAATTTGCGTCAGCATCAAACACGGCCACTCCCAGGCTAATGGTCAGGTGCTCGACCGCGGCTGGCGAGCCCGCAAAGAACCTGGCGTTTCCAACCCGGCGCAGCAGGCGGTGGGCCACACGCATGGCCTCCTGGCCGGAGGTCTCTGGCAGGATAATTACGAACTCTTCTCCTCCATAGCGAGCGACGGTATCGATATCGCGCATGTCTTTCATCAGCAGGGCGGCCACGTCCCTTAGCACCTGGTCACCAACATGGTGTCCATAGCGGTCGTTCAAGGGCTTGAAGAAGTCGATATCCGCCATCAGCAGCGCGAAGGGAGAATGCTTGCGCTCGAAGCGGCTGATTTCGAGATCCAATTGCTGCTCGAAGTATCCGCGCGTTTTCAGCCCGGTGAGATAGTCGGTAAACGCCAGCGTGAGCAATCCTTGGTTGGCGTGGGCACGGGCAAGAGGAGTTTCGGCAATCAACGCCATAATCCAGAGCAATTGAGCGTCCTGCTCCGTGAATCGCCCGGGATCGGTGGAGAAAAATTGCAGGCAGCCCAGCGGCTGATTGTTTACGACCAGAGGCAGAGCCACGGCGCAGCCAGCATTAAGGGACGTGAGGAGGGCATTGCACTGGGGGTGCTGGCCCTGGCGGACCAGCAGCGGCCGGCTATAGCGGCTGGCCCAGCAGTTCAAGACATTGTCTTGCGCCTGGACATCCATGGAGCCAGGTTTCTGAGTCCGATGAGATTCGTCGTTGCGGCTGACCCACAACCGGATACGCTGTTGATCATCATCCCAGAAGTAGGCTAAGGCCTTTTCATGTCGGGCGATGTCGGATGCCGTATCGCACAGCAGCTCCAAAGTGGCGTGAATATCCATGGGCAGTCCCGCCAGCATACTGAGCCGCAGCAGAGCGTTCACATCCCGCCATCGCCTTTGAATCGTGTCCGCAGAAAGCTCGGAAAAGGCTTTAACTACAAAAGCTTCCGGGTTATTTTGGGAAAGGTGCATACCAAAACCTACGGTGTGTGACTCGAAAGCCGCTGGAGGAAATTCACTCCGCGCCAGGGCCTTCGTGTCTCGAATCTTCTAATGTATTGGGATGCAGGGAAGGCCTCTCCGGAACTGACCAAAGCGGTACAAGCGTTCACCCGGAAGGCTTGTACGTAGTTCCAAATGAGGGTGGCCGAATGGCCAGAGCTGACCCCATGCACCATACCTGTTGCCATTTTGGCGTGAGCAGGACTAGCATAGGGAATCGGAGAACGTAATGGGGTTGCGTCCTCCTCACTGTACTTCTGCTGTCTGCTTCCTTGTTGGTAGGTCCCAAAGGTTCGCGAATGTGAGCTGTTCCTGGTTCTGACCGGAGAGAAGACTATGTCATGGTACGCCTACTGCATTGCTGAGCAGTCCGCCTTCTTAAGCGGCGGTGCCCGCGCCCGCCGTCCCTTCCCGATTCCCGGAATGCAAGGCGTTCGTGGAGCGCAAGTGCTGGGTTACCCTAGCGGCGATTTTGCAGTCGTGGTCAGCGAGTACACGCCAGACGGTACTCTGAAGCAGGAAGCGGTTCTAGACCACGCGCGGGTCGTCAGCGAGTGCTTCCGCACCGGAACTGTTTTGCCGTTTCGCTTCGGGACGGTTTTCAACAATGATGAGGCGCTGCGGCGCGCCGTGCGGGCCAACCGGCGGGCGCTGATGGAGAGCGTGGCGCGCCTTCGCGGTAAGTCGGAAATGCACCTGAAGCTGGTGGTAAAAGATGCTTCCTTGCGCGAGGTGCTATCGGACTCGGCTCTGCCGAACGTAGTGGGAAGCGAATATCTTAGCTGCCTGCGAGCCAAGGCGGCCCGCCAGCGAGAGCGGCAGAGCAAGGCCCGGGCGATTTCTGTGCAGGTTCACAAGCTGTTTAACCCGCTCGAAGAAGAGGTAAGCTGCAAGACCGATTCCGATGGGTTATTGATTGACATTGCCCATCTGATCGACTCTGGTGCGGTTAAGAAGTACCAGAGCCGGTGTACCGCTGCCACCCGCCATTTAAAGGGTTGCGAAATCGTGGTGAGCGGTCCTTGGCCTCCCTATCACTTTACCCCCAATAAGCTGCGTACCGCTTAGCGCCTTCTTCAACTTACGGTTT
>JBFXAV010000053.1:0-9162 GCA_050183935.1 Candidatus Korobacteraceae bacterium
CTTTCCAACGTGATCGAGCTGCTTCTGGAGAGGCGTACTCTCGTTCGGAACCTCCTTGAGCAGGCCGGCAATGCGCCCCATTTCGGTTTGCATTCCAGTGGCAACAACGACGGCCAGACCGCGCCCATAGGTTGCCGCAGTGCCGCTGAAGATCATGTTGTGGCGATCGCCAAGCCCCGCTTCTCCCGAGATTGGAAGGGTATGCTTCGGTGATGGAAGGCTCTCTCCCGTTAAAGCCGCTTCCGCGGTATGCAATGCGGTGGACCGGATCAGCCGCGCGTCGGCGGGAATCGTGTCGCCTTCCTCAACCAGGATGATGTCGCCAGGAACCACATCCGCAGACGGGATGCTACGCTGCTCACCGTTGCGAATCACGCGGGCGCGCGCCGCAGCCATCTGGCGCAAGGCGGTTACCGCCGACTCCGCCCGTGACTCTTGGGTATAGCCCATGATCGCGTTGAGCAGAACGACCGCCAAAATGGCGAAAGCTTCATAAGGCAGCGGAGATTCCCTTTCATAGAGCCAGAGTCCAGCTGAAATCGCTGTGGCGATCATAAGCAATATGACCAGCATGTTCTGGAATTGCCGCAAAAATTTCTTCCACTCAGGGACAGGCTTTTCCGCTGCCAGTTCGTTGCGGCCATAACGCTCTAACCGGGACTGTGCCTCGGCATCCGTGAGACCGTTCTCAGGATGCGTGCGCAGGGCCGAGACAACCGCTTCGATGGTTTGTTGATAGGCAAATTGTTCCGCAGGCTGTTGTTTCTGATCCATCATTTGCACAATCCCATTTGCACAATCCACCTTACTCTGTCCGCTAAGTTCAGATCCAAACTGAAAATAAGTTCCTGCGGGATTGTCCAGCATTGGCAGGCCTTGGTTCCTGCCTTTTAACTCTCTCCTTCGCCAGCACCTACCAAGCGCGCCATATGCGCCAGAACACCGTCTGCGATGCTATGCTGACCTCAGACCCAGCAGCGAGGCCAGAAGCATCCATGTCCCAGCCTGATACTCCGAAGCCCCAGGGCACTGAATCCGACGAGTCCTTCGCGGACATTCTTTCGCAGTTCGAGAAGAGCCACTCCCGCAAGACAGAAGGCGGCGGCAAGCAAATTGAAGCCACGGTGGTGTCCGTGACTGCTGACTCCGTGTTCTTCGACATCGGCTTCAAGAGTGAAGGCGTTTTGCCGCTCTCGGCATTCGAAGGCCAGCGCGAACCCATAAAGCCTGGCGACAAGGTAGGTGTCTCTGTCAAAGGCCGCAATGAGGAAGGCTACTACGAACTTTCACGCTTTCAGCTGGCACGGCCCGCAGACTGGCCCGCGCTGGAACAGGCGTTCGCAGCGAAGGCGACCATCCTGGGCACAGTGACGGGCGTTGTGAAAGGTGGGCTTACGGTGGATGTGGGCGTGCGAGCCTTCCTTCCCGCCTCGCGCAGCGGAACCCGCGATGCCGCCGACCTGGAGAAGCTGGTTGGGCAGGAGATCCGCTGCCGCATCACCAAGCTCGACGTTACCGACGAGGACGTGGTGGTGGACCGCCGCGCCGTACTCGAAGAAGAAGAGCGCGTTGTGAAGGAGCGCCGCTACTCCGAGCTTCAGGAAGGGGACGTAGTGCACGGCATGGTGCGCAGCCTGACTGACTATGGCGCCTTCGTCGATCTCGGCGGCGTGGATGGCCTGCTGCACGTGGGGGACATTTCCTGGAGCCGCATCGGGAAGCCTGGGGACGTGCTCTCGGCAGGGCAGGAGGTTGAAGTTCGCGTGCTGAAGGTGGAGTCCGGGCAGCGGCGCATCTCGCTGGGGATGAAGCAGCTCCAGCCGCATCCGTGGCAATCGGTGGCCGAAAGACTCAAGGTCGGAGAGCGGATTCACGGAACGGTAACTCGCTTGATGGACTTCGGTGCGTTCGTTGAGATTGAACCAGGAGTCGAAGGACTAATTCATATCTCCGAGATGTCGTGGGGCAAGAAGGTACGCACGCCGGGTGACGCAGTCAAGCTGGGAGAGACCGTAGAGGCCGTGATCCTGGCGGTGAACTCCGCGGAGCATCGCATCTCTCTCGGCCTGAAGCAGGCGCTGGGAAACCCCTGGGCGGATGCACCGAAAAAGTTCCCGGTGGGTTCGGTCATCGAAGGCCCGGTCACCAGCATCACCAAATTCGGAGCGTTCGTGCAGCTTGCCGAGGGCATTGAAGGAATGATCCACGTGAGCGACATGAGCGCGGAGAAACGGATCAACCATCCACAGGATGTGGTGAAGATGGGCCAGACCGTCAAGGCACAGGTGCTGGAGGTGGATACCGAAAAACGTCGCGTGCGCCTGGGCATAAAGCAGATGCTCCCCACCAGCCTGGAGGAATACATTGCCGAGCGCAAGGAAGGCGATGTAGTCACCGGACGCGTAGTCGAGGTTTCCGGAAACAATGCACAAGTAGAGCTGGGAGAAGGAGTACGCGCCTCCTGCTCCATTGCAAATCAGGCGCGGCAACAGGTAGCGGAGAGCGCGCCCAAGGCGGATTTGTCTTCTCTAAGCTCTATGTTGCAATCACGTTGGAAGGGCAGCGGCACAGCGAGTGGTTCGGCGGTGGAAGCCGTGAGCGCCGGGCAGGTACGCAGCTTCCGCATTACACGGCTGGATGCCGCCACCAGGCAGATTGAACTGGCTTTGGCATAAGGCGCTACTGCTCAGGATGCGGCAGCGTCCTCAGTCCGCCGAAGTGCCGTTTACAGCGGTACTGCAGCAAACAACTTCTTTGCTTCACGGTCCACAGCAACAGGATTACGCAGCGGACGCCCGAATCCCGCGAAGCTCACCTCCATCACATCTGCGTCTTGCAGAATCACGTTTTCGCCAAAACTGAAGCCGTCGGTTCCTACGAAATGTACGTGCACGTCTCCGGGACGCCGGTGTGCCGGATGCTTGAAGTGGTGGTGCTCCAGATTGGCAAGGCTGTGCGACATGGCCGCCTCTCCCGTGGAGAGCTGGCGGGACCACAGCACCTGTCCCGCGCGCTCGATGCGGACTTCCCCAGTTACCACAGTGAAGTCGGCGTCCACGACAAGTTCCGGACCGATGGAGCAGACCATCAGCTTCGAGAATGCGAGATAGAGATAGTTTTTCTTTTCGAACTTGTGATCGGAAAATTCGTTGCCGGTAGTCATTCCAATCCGGCGGGGCACACCGGCGGCATCGATCACATACACGCCCGCAACTTCAGGCTCCTCGCCGCCATCCTCGGCGTGGGGAGGCACCGTAAGGGATTCACCGTGCGCCCGCAGAATTGTTCCGCAGCCTTTGTAGAACCACTCGGGCGCCACGCCGATTTCACCTGGCGCAGGGCGTCCGCCTTCAACACCCCATTGATAAATGCGCATGCTGTCAGTGGGTGCTGCGTCCGCCGCGTGCATAGCTTGACGGTTCTGCGCGCTCTTGCGATGAGTGAGCCCGGTGCCGGACACGAGGCAGCGCGACGGCTCGGGATGATCGATGGCAGGAAGTATTTTCCACTCCGAACGGCCGTCATAGATCTCGTCATAGGAGAGCACATGTGTGGAACGATGCTTGGCGGCCGTTGTGGGAAGTGTTTCTTCCGCCGCCAGTGCCTGCTGCGCCAGTTCGTAAATCGAGCTACAGCCCTCCAGCAACTGGATGCGCGGCTCATCGACCATTCCAACGCGGCGGGCTCCAGCCCGGTTTCGGACCTGAATCAACCTCAAGGGCACCTCCAGAGATTCCATAAGCCGATTGTCTGCCCGAGTAACGCTCACATATATCTCCTACGTGTGCGGGCAGCACGAAAAAAGACCTTTCGTTATAACATGGACAATTCGGTGTGCAACGGCGGGAGTGGCCGTGCGACCATCGGTAACGAACCTCTTCCAGCAACCAAGCTGTTCTAAAAATAAGCGCCCAGGAGAATGCACCAGTGAACACAGGGAGTCCTACGAAAAGCGCAACCACCTTCGGCAACTACATTAACGGAGAATGGGTTACCTCCGGAGCCTCGTTTGAAGTCCGCAATCCAGCCAATACCGACGAAGTTGTTGGCGTTTTCAGTAAAGGATCGGCAGCGGATGTGGACCGAGCCGCGGCCGCTGCTGCGGCTGCGCTTCCTGGATGGGCAGGAATGTCCGGACCTGCGCGCGGCAACATTCTCTATAAGGCCGCCGATCTGCTGGACCAGCGCTTTGAGTCGGTTGCCGCCGACATGACCCGCGAAGAGGGCAAGACCTTCCCCGAAGCCAAGGGCGAAGTGCGCCGCAGCATTAACATCCTTCGTTACTTTGCGGGAGAAGGTTCACGGATGCCGGGGGCCATCGTTCCGTCGGAGCGAGACCGCGTACACATGTTCGCTATTCGCAAACCGATTGGTGTGGTTGGGCTGGTCACTCCGTGGAACTTTCCCAGCGCAATCCCTGCCTGGAAGCTGGCGCCCGCCCTGATCTGCGGCAACACCGTGGTGCTCAAGCCGGCATCGACTGCCCCACTAAGCGCGTGGCGCATTGTGGAAGCCTTGCACGACGCCGGCATTCCGAAGGGCGTCATCAACTTCGTTGCGGGGTCGGGAGGCGAGCTCGGCGAAGCCCTGGTGAACGCCAAGCCGCTCAAGGCCATCTCCTTCACTGGATCGTGCGAGATTGGCGCGTGGCTGCACGAGCGCGCCTCGAGACGCCGCCTGAAGATTCAGCTCGAAATGGGAGGCAAGAATCCTACCATCGTCCTGGCGGATGCGCCGCTGCAGATGGCTGTAGAGAATGTTGTGAATGCGGCATTCTTCTCCACCGGCCAGAAATGTACGGCGACCAGCCGCGTGATCGTAGAAGACGGCATTTACGATCAATTCCTGGCGGCGCTGATTGAGCGCACCAAGAAGCTGAAAGTAGGCAACGGCATGGAGGCGGGAATCGACATCGGCCCGTGCATCGACAAAGGCCAGATGGACACTGTGCTGCGCTACATCGAGATTGGCAAGAAAGAAGCAGGTGCACCCAAAGTCGGCGGAAACCGTTTGTCATCGAATGGGCATTCAAAGGGATACTTTGTCGAGCCCACCGTCTTCGCAGATGTCACCGAGGACATGACCATCGCAAAGGAAGAAATTTTTGGCCCGGTACTCGCCGTGATGCGCGCCAAGAATTTTGAAGACGCCATGCGCATGGCGAACAACACGCCATTTGGATTGTCTGCGTCCATCCAAACCAACAACCTGTCGAGGGTGTTCGAATACGTGTACGGCATGGAGGCCGGGCTGCTCACGGTGAATCTGCCCTCCGCGGGCGTGGAGTACCAGCTTCCCTTCGGCGGCACCAAGGAATCCAGCTTTGGTCCTAAGGAACAAGGCCAGACCGCGCTGGATTTCTACAGCGACTTCAAGACGGTGTATTTGAAATATTAAGAGTTCCTTTCGTGCTTCTCGCGTTCTTTGTGGTGAGACTTGAAAAGACCCACCACAAAGGACACGAAGGATCACGAAGAAAATACGGCGAGCAGTCTTAAGTTTGTCTTACTGACTAAAAGCAGAGGCTTGTGACGTCGGCTGCCGCGATTCCTGAATAGCCTTCCAGACGCGCTCTGGGGTGAGGGGCAGGTCGCGGATGGGCACGCCTGTGGCTTCCGCCACTGCTGAGCCGACGGCGGCCGCGATGGAAAGAATGCCGCCCTCGCCGGTACCCTTGGAGCCGAAGGGGCCGGGACCGTCGCCGTTTTCAATCAGAGCGGAGTGCAGTTCGAGCGGAATATCTTTGATCGTGGGAATGCGGTAGTCGAGCGCGCCCAGGTTCAGGATGCGTCCGTGCTCGTCGAGAATCAGGTGCTCCATGAGCGTGTGGCCGAGTCCCATGATGGCGGAGCCTTCGTCCTGCGCTTCGACTTGCGCGGGATTCAGCGCTTTGCCCACATCACTGGCGAGCGCGAGCCGCACGATCTGCACCAGGCCGGTTTCGGGATCGACTTCAACTTCGACGGCGGAGCACATCACCTCCCAAAAGGCGGCCTTCCCCATCAGCGGATGGTTGGGAAGAAACTGGTTGCGCGTGCTGCCGATGCTGAGCACCTCGCCGCGCGAGGGGCCGTAGTATTGCTTGAGTAGCTCGGGATAAGTGAGCGTCTGTCCCGCGACCTGCACCGCGCCGGGTGTAACGGTGACGTCTTCTTTCTTAACCGTGAAAGCTTCCGCCGCGAGTTGCTGGAGCTGCGCTTTCACGTCCTGGCACGCCTTCAGGATGGAGTTCCCCATGAACACCGTCGAACGGCTTGCCGACGTGGACATGTCGTAGGGCACCACCAGCGTATCTCCCATCACCACCGAGATGCGTTCGGGATCGATGCCGAGTTCCTGAGCCACTAGCTGCGTGAACACCGTGCGCGCACCCTGACCCATGTCCGAAGTCCCGGAGAGAATCGACGCGCTGCCATCGTGATGCAGGCGCACAATGGCAAACGACACCGCCGCCGTGGAAGAACTCTTGAGTCCCATGGAGATGCCGCGCCCGTGATTCGGCGGCAGCGGCTTGCCCCAATCGATGGCCGCAGCCGCTTTCTCCAGCGCCTGGATCCAATGGCCATCGGCAGGCGTATCCACTGGAATAAAGGCCTCGCCCTTCTGCGGAATGTTGCGGCGGCGAATCTCCACGCGATCGATGCCGAGTCGCCGAGCAGCTTCATCCATCTGCGATTCCACTCCCCAGGAAAGCTGCGGAGTACCGAATCCGCGAAACGCCGTGCTGGGTGTGGTGTGCGAGAGCAGCGCGCGCGCCACCACGCGCGCATGCGGAACGCGATACGGCCCGCAGGCGCTGAATGCCGCCTTGCTTACCACGCGCGGACCTACGTCGGCATAGGCGCCGATCAGGAAATCGGCTTCGATGTCCTGAAACTGAATATGCCCATCGTGATCGAAGCCACTTCGGATGCGTACCCGCGCCGATGCCCGCCGCACTGCCTGAAACGACTCTTCCAAGGTAAGAACCAGACGCACTGGACGCCCGGTGCTAAGCGCAAGGAACGCCAGCAGCGGCTCGAACTTGGGATAGCCCTTGCCTCCAAAGCCCCCGCCGGGATCGGGAGCGATCACTCGCACCTTCGAGACCGGCCAGCCCAGCGCCGTGGCTACCACGCGCTGCAACACATAAGGATGCTGGATCGGGCTCCAGATGGTGATGCCGTTCTGATCGGGCGCCGCCAGGAACACGTGCGGTTCGATGGCGAAGTGCGTGATCATGGGGAAGGTGTATTCGTTCGAGATCACGCACTCAGCGCTTGCCTGCTCGACGTTGCCCCACCCGAAGTGATTCTCTTCCAGCGTATTGGTTGCGGCTAGCGGGTTGGCGGCCCGCAAGGTAGGATCCTGCACCAGCGGCGACTGCGGATCGCGCGCTGCATCCACCGTCAGCACCGCCGGCAGTTCGTCGTATTCAACGCGGACGAGCGCAGCGGCGGCTTCGGCGGCGTCGAGGGTTTCGGCGGCGACTGCCGCCACTGGCTCGCCAAAGAATTTGGTCTCCCCGACCGCCAGCACCGGACGATCATTCAATCCCGGCCCAAAGCGTGCCACTGGCTGCGGAAGATCGGCGGCCGTCATGACGGTAACCACGCCCTCGACCCTGCGAGCTTCTTCCGTGTGGATGGCGCGAATGTGCGCGTGCGCGCAATCTATCTGCACCAGCTTGACGTGCAGTACGTTCTCCAGGCGGAGGTCCGCGCCGTAGCGCTGCCTGCCAGTCACGCGCTCTACTCCGCCCACGCGCCGCGTGGACTGCCCGATCAGGTTGTCGTTCGCCAGGGTCACTTGTCGCTCTGAATCACTTGTTGGAACTTGCAGCAGCGGCAGCCACTGCTTCCACAATGCGGCTGTAACCCGCGCAGCGGCACAGGTTGCCCGCAAGCCCTTCTTTGATTTCCGGCACGCTTGGGTGGGGATTGGTTATCAGCAGGTACTTTGCCGACATGATCATGCCTGGAATGCAGAACCCGCACTGCACCGCGCCTTTATCAAGGAACGCCGACTGCACGGCATCGAGCTGGTCGTGGCGCGCCAACCCTTCGATGGTCGTGATCTCGCAGCCATCCGCTTCGACGGCAAGCATCAGGCAGGAGCAGATGGCTCTTCCGTTCAGCAGTACCGTGCAAGCGCCGCACTCGCCCAGCGAGCAGCATTCTTTCGATCCGGTCAGATCCATCTGGTTGCGCAGCACGTCGAGCAGGGTGTGGTGGGGCGCCACGGCAAGGGCGTGCGTCTCGCCGTTCACTTTCACTGAAATCGCAAGCGCCTCGGCGGTCTCAGGCTTTTCCGTCATTGCCATCCCCCTTGCCCGTGCAACTGCTCCATCGCGTGCTGGAGACAGCGGCGGCTGGTCACGCGAAGCATCGCCATACGATATTCACGGCTTCCCCGGACGTTGGATATCGGGCTGGCGTGCGCGATCATCCGCTCTAGCACAGCTTCCTTCTCTTGCAGAGTTGCCGCCGGGCTGGCGAGAACTCCGCTTTCATCCGCAACCAGAAACGGCTTCGGACCCACTGCCCCATACGCAAACCTGGTCTCGTTCGAGCTATTCACCAGGCAACACAGATTGATGGTCGCCAGGTCCACGCCGCGTCGGCGTGTAATGCGGCCGAACGCGGCGCCCGTGCTTCCGGATGGAAGCGGCAAATCGATGGACTCCAACAACTCGCCGCGCTGCATCGCCGTCTTTCCCGGGCCGGTGAAGAACTCCGTTAGCTTCACATTGCGCCGCCCCGCGTTGCTTACCAGGTTCACGCTGGCTCCGTACACCAGCAACGGCGGAACCGTGTCCGCCGCGGGCGATGCATTGCAGATGTTTCCCGCCAGCGTCGCGCGATTCCGTATCTGCACCGAGCCAACCACCCCGATGGCATCAATCAGCGCCGGAAACCAGCGCCGCATGCGTTCGTCTTCGACGAGGTCCGTAAGAATCGCCAAAGCGCCGATACGCACATGCCCATCCGCTTCGGTGATGCCTGCACGCAACCCTTCCACCCGCTTCAGGTCGATGACTACACGCGGCGTGCGCCCTGCCCGCAGCCGCACCAGCACGTCCGTCCCTCCTGCAAGCACAGTGGCCCCCGGGCCGTGCTCATTCAGCAGGCTCAGAGCGGCTTCCAGCGTTTGCGGACGGGCGTAGCGGAAGGGCTTCATTCG
>JBFXAV010000054.1:0-9136 GCA_050183935.1 Candidatus Korobacteraceae bacterium
TGCTCTTCCGATCTACCCAGAAGTAGCTCTCTCCGGTTGATACAATTGGCATGCTGTTCAAGGACGCTCGCATGCCTCGATACGACTATCGCAACCTGATGCCCATGCCGGATGCTGAAGCGGCATTCCTGCGCTGGATTGATCGGTTGGAAGAGCAATTCGCCAATCGCGACCCGGAGCATCGCAGCGTTGTGGTGCGTAACGAACTGCACGAGCTTTACCTGGGGCGTCCCTGGGAAAATCCCGACCCGGGGCGGCAAGCTCCCGCGCAACTGGCGCAGGTCCATTCCTTTGATCCGCGCAACGCCACGCTGGAGCCGGAATACTACGGCGATGTCGATGCCGCCAAATACGCCGAGCGCAAACCGCTGATCTGGTTCTGGATGATGTATGACCGCTCACCCGTGGGACTGAACCATTGGCTCGGGTTTCGCGTCCGCAATTTGCTGGCGCGGCACATCTTCAAGCACTTGGGCAAGAACGTAAAAATTTTCCACGGAGTGGAAGTTTCCTTCGGCTACAACCTGACAGTGGAAGATAACTGCACCATCCACAAATACGTTCTGCTGGATGATCGTGGAGAGATCATCATCCACCAGGGTAGCTCCATCTCCGATTACGCCAACGTCTACTCACACTCCCACGACTTGAACGATGGCATGATCGTTACGAATCAATCGACGGAAATTGGCCCTCGGGCCCGCGTGACCTATCACGCCACCGTGCTCAGCGGAGTGAAGGTGCAGGAACATGGGATGGTGGGCTCCATGGGAGTGGCTTCCAAGGACGTACCGGCATTTCACATCGTGGCGGGAATTCCGGCCAAGACGGTTAAGGTCAAAACTATTGCACCAGATGAAGTGCAGAAAGCGGCGCAGAAGCAATAATGCTTTCGGCCTCCCGAGAAGCCTGCATTCGCGGGTTTCCAACTCGCTGCCACACCGTTTTCTACCGTTTCCATCTGCTATAATTGCTTGTGGCATTCTTCCGCATAACTTCCTGTAAATTAAGCACGTTAATTGTATTTTTGCAGGCCTAAAGACAACCGAATATCGGGCTCTGGAAGTAGCGGCTCCCGCCAGTACCACGCAACAAGGCACAGGTATGGCCGATAGAAAGCCGAGAAAGAAGTAAATGGCAGACGAGCAGAATCCCCAAATTCCCCTTACCCCGGATGGTGGCGGCCCCACGGGCGCGGCCAACATTCAGCCAATCAACATTGAAGAGGAGATGCGCCGGTCGTATCTCGACTATTCCATGTCGGTCATCATCGGGCGCGCGCTGCCCTCGGTATATGACGGGCTGAAGCCGGTGCATCGCCGCATTCTCTACGCCATGTATGACATAAGCTTGCTGCACAACCGCAAGCACGTGAAATGCGCCAAGGTGGTCGGTGAAGGTCTGGGCAAATACCACCCCCATGGGGACAGCGCTCTTTATGACGCGCTTGTCCGCATGGCCCAGCCATTCTCTTTGCGTTATCCCCTGGTGGATGGGCAAGGCAACTTCGGCTCCATCGACGGCGACCCTCCCGCAGCCTATCGATATACCGAAGCACGCATGACTGCCATTGCCGAAGAATTACTGGCGGACATTGATAAGGACACCGTTGATTTCGTTGCCAATTTCGACGACACCACGGTAGAGCCCGTGGTAATGCCGACGCGTGTTCCGAACCTGCTCATTAACGGCGCGGATGGCATCGCCGTGGGCATGGCAACCAAGATCCCGCCGCACAATTTGACGGAAGTCGTGGATGCTGCCATCACCCTCGTCAACAAGCCTGCCGCAACGCTCGACGACCTGATGCAGCACGTGCAGGGACCGGACTTTCCCACTGCCGGTTTCATCTATGGCAAGAAGGGAATTAAGGAGGCTTACCGGAACGGGCGCGGGCGCTTCATCATGCGCGCCAAGGCTGCCATCGAGAACGTTACCAAGGACAAGCAGGCCATCATCGTCACCGAAATTCCCTACCAGGTAAACAAGGCACGCCTGATTGAGCGCATCGCCGACCTGGTGAACGACAAGGTGATCGACGACATCAGCGATATTCGCGATGAAAGCGATCGCGACGGCATGCGCATCGTCATCGAGCTCAAGCGTGGCGCCGAACCGCAGATCGTGCTCAACCAGCTCTATAAACACACCCAGATGCAGGAGAGCTTCAGCTTGATCTTCCTGGCCGTAGTTGACGGCCAGCCGAAGGAGATGGGCCTGGTACAGGCCGTCCAGCATTTCGTCGACCACCGCGTGGATGTGGTGCGCCGCCGTACGTCGTACCTGTTGAACAAGGCCCGGGAGCGCGAACACATTCTGGTTGGATACCAGGTCGCGCTGGATCACCTGGACAATGTAATCTCCATTATTCGGGGCAGCGCCAACCGTGCTGAAGCCCGCGACAACCTTGTCGCGTATTTTGGCGGCAAGACCATTGAAGTGAACGTCAGCGGCAAGCGTTCGAGCGTTGCCATCGGTCGTAACAAGCCGGAGAACCCGTTCACGGCGCGCCAGGCTGACGCCATCCTCGAACTGCAACTGCATCGGCTCACACGGCTTTCGATCGACGAAATTGTGAACGAGTTGAACAACATTCGCGCAGAAATCGCCGAGTACGAATCCATCCTGGGTTCCGAGAAGAAGCTGCGCTCGGTGATCGTGAAGGAACTCGAAGAGATCCGGAAGAAGTACGGAGACGCCCGCCGTACTCAGATCATCGACGAAGCCAGCGAAATCACGCTGGAAGACCTGATTGCCGACGAGCAGGTGGCCGTCACCGTAAGCCACAACGGCTACATGAAGCGCACGCCCATCACCACCTATCGCCAGCAGCGACGCGGCGGTACCGGGCGGACCGGCATGAAGACGCGCGAAGAAGATTTTGTGGAGCACCTGTTCGTGGCCTCCACGCACAACTACATCCTGGTGTTCACCAACACCGGCCGCGTCTACTGGCTCAAGGTGTATGAGGTGCCGGACGTGGGCGCTGCCGGCAAGGGCAAGCACATTGGCAATCTCGTAGCTTTGCAGCCGGGTGAAACCGTGCGCGCGCTCATGGAGGTTCGTGATCTTGAGGAGGAGAGCCGCTTTGTGTTCTTTGCTACCCGCAAGGGAACGGTAAAGAAGACGCCCCTCAAGGATTTCTCCAACGTTATGGCTCGCGGCATTATTGCCATTGGCATTGATACCGACGACGAACTGGTCGCCGCCTCCCTGACGGATGGCCAGCAGATCGCATTCCTGGCTTCGCATGAAGGCATGGCGATTCGCTTCGGCGAGGAAGATGTCCGGGCAATGGGTCGTCCCGCATATGGTGTTCGCGGCATGGACCTCGACAAAGGCGACTACATTGTGGGCCTGGCAGTCACGCCGAAGAACCCGAAGAAGAATGGCAAGGTAAACGAGCCGCAATCGGTTGCGGACATGATTCTATCGGTCACGGAAAGCGGCTACGGCAAGCGCACTCCCATTGACGAATATCGTTTGCAGTCGCGCGGCGGCAAGGGCGTGATCAACATCAAGACCACGGCTCGCAATGGCAAGGTGGTCTCCAGCCTGCTCGTCAGCGAACACTCGGAAGCGATGGTGATCAGCCAGTACGGCAAGATCATCCGCGTGGATACTGCTGGAATTCGCGAGGCTGGCCGTTCGACCCAGGGAGTGCGCCTGCTGCATCTCGATACCGATGACAAAGTCGCGGCCGCAGTGGTGATTCCGGCAGAAGAGACGGAAGATACGACCGGGAAGCTGATCCAGTAGAACCACGTTGAAGTGCGGAAGGCACAGCCTGCGTTCGGCTGTGCCTTCATTTTTGCCGCTGTCTGTTGGATAGCACGGGTACCGAGATGCCTACGGGTACAATGGACCCGCTGCCAATAACAAGCTCTAAGGAGAACCATGGCCAGGGTCGAACTCATTCAGCCCGAATCCGCTTCCCAGGAAGTAATGCACATCTACGAACACCGGCTGAAGGGACGCCCAGCCGAGGTCCATAAGGCCATGGCGCACCTCCCGCAGACGCTCACTTCCTTCCTTGCCTTCTATACCACCGTGGGGCGCACCATCGAGCGGCGGCTGTATGAACTGGTGTACATCCGGGTCGCCCAGGTGAACGGATGCAACTACTGCATGCAGCAGCACGCGGCCTCCGCCAAGAGAGCAAACATTCTGACCGACGAAGATTTGCAGCAGCTTCAGAACCCGGCCGCATCCGCGGCCTTCAGTGACACGGAAAAGGCTGTGCTGGCCTTTGCCGAGAAGCTTACGCGAACGTCTTCTGCCATGAACGATGAGGATTCCGAGTCGCTGCGCCGCCACGGATTCAATGACGCTCAGATCGTAGACTTGCACCTGCTCGTGGGGTTAGCGAACCTGACCAACCGCTTTACCGATCCCTTGGCGCTTAAGCTGGAGCCCCCCAGGGAGAAGCCCTGATCTCGACGCCGCGGTGGCAGGCACGAATGCTGAAAGCACCTTCGGTATACTAGGCAGCCGGCAATTGATGTATAGCAGCGAATGCCCAGGTTTTCACGATTCCCATGAGCGGAACAATTTTCCAGGCTCCGTCTTACGATGAGCGGCGTGAGCGCCGAAAGAAAATCATCCTGATCACGGTGATTTCCCTCGTGGTCGTGGGTGCTTCTCTCGCTTATCTTTTCCGGTTCGTCGGCTATGAGCGCCGGGTTTCTACCTTCTTTACCGCTCTTCAGGCCCAGGACTATGAAACCGCCTACAGTGTCTGGATGAACGACCCGGAGTGGAAGCAGCACCCCGAGCAGCACAGCCGGTACCGGTACAACTACTTCTATCGCGACTGGGGCCCGGGAGGAGAGTGGGGACTGATCCGCACGTTTGAAGTGGAAGGGTCAACAAATTCCGGAGGTTCCGGCGTGGTGGTACGGGTACGCGTCAACGAACGCGCGCAACGCGCCAACATCTGGGTGGAAAAAGGGGATAAGACATTCAGCTTCTCGCCTTACGAAACCATCCAGTAGCCCCACTCTAGCTGGTAGCACACTTGCTGTTGCGCCCTCGTCCCTGATCTTGCTTGCTGCGACAAGAATCTTCGCTAGCGCGGAATGACTCGGAGAAACTCTACGCACCTCCCTATCAAACAACGGCTCGACCGCATCCCTGGAGGCATGATGCTGGCGCCGCTGGCTCTCGGGAGCTTAATCCACACGCTCGCGCCCGGCGCCGGCAGTTTCTTTGGTTCGTTCACTGGAGCGTTGTTCGCCGGAGCCTTGCCAATCCTCGCTGTCTTTTATGTCTGCATGGGGAGCACGAATTCTGACGAAGCCTTGCCTCGCCTGTTGCGTCGCGGAGGCGCGCTGCTCGCCACCAAGCTCTCCATTGGGCTTGTTGCTGGAATCGTGCTCGGAAGAATGCTCGGCGAGCAGCCGGTTTCCGCCGGCTGGTTCGCGGGCCTTTCTACGCTCGCCGTTGTCGCCGCCATGAATGACACAAACGGCGGACTCTACATGGCGCTCATGGGACAGTATGGCCGTCCCGAAGACGTTGGCGCCTACTCGGTGATGTCCCTGGAATCCGGGCCCTTCTTCACCATGCTCACACTGGGAGTTGCGGGGCTCTCGGCCTTTCCCTGGCAGGCGCTCGTGGGAGGAATTCTTCCGCTTGCGATTGGCATCCTGCTGGGAAATCTCGACCCAGAGTTGCGCTCCTTCCTGGGCCGCACGGCGCCGACCTTGATTCCATTTTTTGCGTTCGCGCTGGGAGCAACTCTGGACTTGCGGCTGGTGTGGCAGGCAGGCCTGCTGGGCGTGGCACTCGGCCTTACGGTAGTAGCTGTCTCCGGCAGTGCTTTGCTCATGGCGGACCGGCTTACCGGCGGCAACGGAACTGCTGGTCTGGCAGCGGCCTCCACCGCCGGCAATGCCGCTGCTGTACCAATGCTGGTAGCTGCCGCAAATCCCGTTTACGCCGCCGCCGCAGCGCCTGCTACCATGCTGGTCGCCACCAGCGTGGTCGTTACTGCGCTCACAGTGCCCGTGGTTACGGCATGGTGGGCGCTCCGAGTTGCAAAGACTGAGCCTGTGAAAGAGCGTGGGATTGCCGCGATCGGCGCCGAAAGCTCGTCGGCAAAGCTTCGGGAATAGCAATGCCGCGAATTCTGATTGTGGCAGATGATCTCTCCGGAGCCGCCGATTCCGCAGTTACTTCTGCATCCTGTGGCCTTAAAACCGTTGTGCTGATCGGACTCCCGCCGGAGCAAGCTCCCGCAAGCAACTCTCTCAGGGAACTATCCCTGGTGGACGCACTTGCAATTGATGCCGACACCCGCAGTTTCCCTCCGACCGAAGCTGCCGAGGAAACTGCGCGCGTCCTGCGCGCCTGTTACCGGCCCGGCGATCTGGTCTTTAAGAAGCTCGATTCGACGCTGCGGGGAAATCTCGCCGCTGAGCTTAGCGCGGTCCTTCGGGTTGCAGGCGAGCTCGGTCATCACCACGGGGCAGCGCATCCGGTCGCCATCGTCGCCCCGGCCTTCCCGGCCATGGGACGCACCACACGGAATGGTCTCCAGTACGTGAACGGAGTTCCCCTAGAGGAAACTGAAATCTGGCGGCGCGAAGGCACGGGCGCCAACGCAAACATTCCCGCACTGCTGGAAGTAGCGGGAATTCGTGCTACAGGCATATCTCTGGAGCTGGTACGCATGGAACAGACACGCCTCGCGGATGAATTGCGCGAGCGGGCCACACATCATCAGGCGCTGGTCTGTGACGCGGAAACCGAGGATGACCTGCGTTCCATTGCCGCCGCTTCCCTCGTTCTGGAGCGCCGCACCATCTGGGCGGGTTCGGCGGGGCTGGCGCGCTGCCTGTTTCCGGCGGCACTTTCCGAGGCCATGTTCAATCAAGATTCCAGACGCGCCATGGAGCCTGCCCAGCCCAGCCTTCCGCCTGTTGAAGGCCCGATTCTGTTTGTGGTCGGGAGTGCTGCTTCCGTATCACGAGAGCAAGCGCGCCGCCTGGCGGCGGACCATGTCGCCCTGATCGAGATTCCAACCGCCGTACTGTTAGGCGGAGAAATGTCCACGGACTGGCAGGAGCATGTTTCGCGCCTCTCAGCGGCGCTCGCGGCCGGGCGCGACACAGTTCTGCTGCTCGGTGGTTCGCAAGACCCAGTTCGTGGCGAGTACTCGCACCCGCTTTCGCAGGCGCTTGCAAGGATGGTTGCCGCCCATTCACAGGCAATCCACGCACTCGTTGTTACCGGAGGCGAAACCGCGCGTGCCGTGCTGCTTGCTCTAGGAGTCAGGGGGCTAAGTATTCTGTACGAAATTGAGCCAGGGGTGCCGCTCGCCATTACGCACGACGCGCTCGCGCTGCCGGTGATCACCAAAGCAGGAGCCTTTGGCAATCAGGAAACCCTGCTTCGCTGCCGCGTGGCCTTGCGCGCAAGCAGCCTTCATAATAGATAGGGAAGCTCTTATGAACGCATTCCTTCATCGCCGGGGTCAGCTGCCATGAGCCGCCCCATCATCGCCATCACCATGGGCGACGCAGCCGGCGTCGGGCCAGAGATCATCATCAAGAGCCTGGCGCACAGAGAGCTCTACGAACGCTGCCGACCTCTGGTGATTGGGGACGCGATCCGTCTCGAAGAATCCTGCCAGATCGTTCACAGCAACCTGAAAATTCGCAGCATTTCTTCCGCGAGGAATGCGCGCTTTACCGCCGGAACGGTCGATTGCATTGACCTGAAGCTGCTCCCCTCGTCGTTGCCCTGGGGGAAGATTTCGGCGCAGGCGGGAGACGCAGCATTCCATTACGTCCGAATAGCTTGCGAGCTGGCAATGAGCGGGGAGGTGCAGGCGATTTGCACTGCCCCTTTAAACAAGGCCGCTCTCCACGCCGGTGGTCACATCTACCCTGGACATACCGAACTGCTGGCCGACCTCACACATACGACGGAAGTGTCTATGATGCTTGTTACTCCCAAGCTACGGGTGATCCACGTAACTACGCATATCGGCCTGCTGGACGCCATTGCGCGCATCGAGCCCGGGTTAGTCGAGCGCACGATTGCTCGAGGTCACGCAGTGCTGGTGCAAGCGGGGATTGCGCGGCAGAAGATCGGAGTCTGCGGCATTAATCCCCATGCCGGGGAAAACGGCCTGTTCGGCCACGGTGAAGAAGAGAGCAAGATTGTTCCGGCGATCGCGACATGCCGCGCCAAGGGGTGGGACGTGGAAGGGCCGCTCCCTGCGGATACTTTGTTTTTCCGCGCTGGCCGCGGGGACTTTGACATGGTAGTTGCTATGTATCACGACCAGGGGCATGGTCCAGTCAAGGTGCTGGGACTGGAAGCAGGCGTGAATATCACCGTGGGACTTCCCGTGATCCGGACCTCCGTGGATCACGGCACGGCGTTCGATATTGCAGGAACCGGAGTGGCCGACGAACGCAGCCTGCTGGAAGCATTACGTCAGGCAATGGAACTGACACAGAGAACGAAGTGAACCATCCCGCATGGCCTAGTCATCGGCACTCGAACTGGCATACATCACAGCGATATTGCCACTGGCAGCTTGCGCACTGGTACTAGGTGGCTCGATCTTGGAAGAAAATGCGCTGAAATGTTTCTGTAAGACCAAAGCAACCGTGCCCCGCAGCCGCGCCGTCCGTGGATCAGCAACAGCCCGGACACGAGGCGGCCTGCCGGGCAGCAGCGCGCACGCCACCTCTTTTTCAATGATGGGCCCAAGCCGGCTCCACAGGCGGGTAAACTCTCCCACAACTACAATTTCTTCGGGCGCCAGCCCTGTGGCGATCACTCGCACTCCCCGCCCTACCGCGCGCGCCATTTTGTCCATTGCTTCTAAAGCCAGGGGATCTCCACCTTCGGCCATCGCAAGCAGTTGCCGGAAGCTCCGGCTCTCCGCCGAAGGATTCAACTCCCGGTAATAGCGTTCCGCCGCGCGATGAGAAGCGTACTCTTCCCAGCATCCCTGACGTCCGCAGGTACATATCGGGCCGTCCAAGCTCAGCGGAACGTGGCCGAATTCCCCGGCCATAGCATTCTTCCCCAGCACCAGCTGTCCATTAATGAACACGCCAGCGCCCACACCTTCGGAAACAGTAACCACCACCAGATCGCGGACAGTTTCCGAGTG
>JBFXAV010000055.1:0-9080 GCA_050183935.1 Candidatus Korobacteraceae bacterium
TGGAGCCGATGGGCGGTAGTATTTTGTCCTGATTCCCAGCGGCTGCGACACCTTCAGCTAGATGACTTTCCAGACGGTGATGAAGAAGGTGCAGGCGTCGCAGAACTCAGGGATTTATCCCATCAGCACGGGCAAGGCCTTCCTGATCTGGGCGGATGCGCAGGGCATGGGCCAGCAGCAGGGGTTGATGCCATGCAGCACCAACATGGACTTTCTTGCCGCCGATGCGCAGATGTCCGCCTTTGCCAAGGCAACGGGTGGACAGTGGTTCGCGCCGCGCTTCCAGGGTGAGCTTCCGGAGATTTTCGGGAACATCGCCGCCGATATCCGTAACGAGTACGTGATCACCTACCGGCCCACCAATACCAAGCAGGATGGTACCTATCGCAAGTTGAAGGTGGAGCTTGCCGCGCCGGACGGAAAGCCGCTCAAGGTGCTGGACCAGAAGAACAAGGAACTCAAGTACAACATCATCACGCGCGAGGGGTATACCGCCAAGCACGAGGTGGAGTAGGGGCAAGTGCTGATTTTAGAGGGTCTCGGATCGCTTCAAAAATAACTCGATGTCTCGAATAGCGACATTCCATTCAGAAATCCGATTCCCGTCTTCATCTATAACGACACGATCATCAATATACCGGCTTATTTCTGACACCTCGAAATGATCAGGGAGGGTGCTGCAGAAAAGAAGCTGATTGCTAAAATAAGCCCACTCTCTATCACGATAAACGCGCCAAATTTCCATGTTTAAGGAAGTTTTCGGATCGTAGTACGATACAATTAAGGCAACTTTATAATTTCCGCCGACAAAAGCCTTTAATTCACGTATCCAATGCGACTCGTAGTCCGACTTATTCCAAAGAGCCAGGTTGGCCAAAAATTCCTCTTCACACTTTCCTAGCATTAATCTGCCCGGTGCTGCCGGGATGCTGGGATCATCGAATGGATATTCCAAGGGCTCGTCTAAAAACTCTATTGAGAACATTTTCTTCAATCGGCACCGTCCTGAGCGGAGACGTAGCAGAGCTACAGTGTCCCTAGCCGCTGTGGCGCACATGCATTACGTCGCCATCCTTCACGATGTACTCTTTTCCTTCCAGGCGCAGGATGCCCTTCGCTTTTGCATTTGCTTCCGATCCGGCTTCCAGTAATTGATCCCAGTGGATAACTTCAGCGCGGATAAAGTGCTTTTCTAAATCCGAGTGAATGGCTCCGGCTGCGGTAGTGGCCTTGGAGCCGCGCTC
Source organism: Candidatus Korobacteraceae bacterium (assembly GCA_050183935.1). Classification (GTDB taxonomy): domain Bacteria; phylum Acidobacteriota; class Terriglobia; order Terriglobales; family Acidobacteriaceae; genus DASZRZ01. The sequence goes on from JBFXAV010000055.1 coordinate 1,245, forward strand.
GACGGTCCAGGCGCGGCACTCGTCTTCGCCCACGGTGAAGAAGGAAATCAATCCCAACAACTCGTAGGTCTTGCGGATGAGGCGCACCAGGCCGCTCTCCTTCAGGCCATAGCTGGAGAGAAAGTCGGCGGACTCTTCTTCGCCCATCTCTGCCAGTTCGGCTTCCACCTTGCCGCAAATTGCCGTTGCCCCGCTGTTCGGGCGTGAGGCAAGCTCGGTCAACCCGTAGCGCGCGACCGCCTGTTCAAGGTCTTTGCCCAGTTCCGCGCTCTCGCTGATGTTGACGACGTAGAGCATGGGCTTTTCGCTCAGGAACATGAAGCCGCGGATGCGTTTCTTTTCGTCGGCGGTCATCTCCATTTCGCGCAGCGGACGTTCCGATTCCAGCCACTGTTTGGCGCGGAGCAGCACGTCGTTCTCTCGCTCAAGGTCGGGCGAGCGCATCTTCTTCAAGTCTTTCTCCAGGCGCTCCAGGCGCTTTTCCACCTGCCCGAGATCCGTGACGATGAGGTCGAACTCGGCGTTGCGGGCGTCGCGCACCGGGTCGATCTCGCCGACGTGGGGAATAGAGGGATCGTCGAAGGCGCGCAGCACCTGCACGAGCGCGTCCACATTGCGGATGTTGGAGACGATGGCTTCGTTCAAACCGGCTCCGCCGCCGCCTTCGGTGGCGCGCTGCGTGGGCATGGCAGCAACGTCCACGTATTCGACCGAGACGTGCACCAGCTTCTTGGGGTCAAACATAGCCGCAAGCTTGTCGAGGCGGTCGTCCGGAACCTTGGCAACGCCTACGTGGGCTTCGCGGGGATTGGCAAGGGCGCGCTCGGAGAGCACAGCTCCGGTGAGAATTTTGAAGAGCGATGTTTTGCCTACCAGGGGCAGGCCGATGATTCCGGTTTTCATAGGAAGTTTTAAGAAGCCAACGATTGTCGCCAGGCTCGGTACTACGGCTCAGGAGCGAATGGAACGCACCTTCTGAAGGGCTGGACCCGAGGCTCCAGACACCGAAGGAATCGTTCCGCCGCTCACGGCCGGCCTCCAATCCCGGGCAACAAGAAAGATCACCCCAAGGCCCAGCAGGAGTACAAAACCCTCCAGCCGGGTGGACCAGGCGTGCAGTTGGTTGAACTCCACGCGGCGAGAGTCATTCACCGCGACGGAGTCGATCTCGCCCATATCGGCGCGCAGCGCGGACATGCGCGGAGCCACCACAAACTGCGAAACCAAAGTGAGCGCCAGCATGGCGATCACCAGCAGGTTGCGGGCCGCCGCCGGTTGCGCGCTGCCCGTTGTCCCATGTGCGTGCAGGAGCGAAGTAACCAGAAATAGGGCTGCGCAAACGATGCCCATCCAGTGCAGCGTGGCCAGCGAGCGGTTGACCACCAGTCCAGCAAGGTGCCGCGTGGGAAGCACGCTGAATACGGAAGGGGCGACCACAGCGGCAAAAAATACGATGCCACCCACCCAGACCACCAGCGACAGCAGCATGAAGAATCGCAGGACAGACATGGTTCCCTCGCCCCAGCGGCAAACCATTCATTATGCCTGCGGGATCGGGCAAGCGCCAGTGCGGGGCTGTAATCGGGTGACCACTGGTGTGAGCACGATGACTTTTTACCACGTCAGGAAGGAGTGGCATCGCCGTGCGAGAGATGCAAGAGCAATACACTCCTGCCGCGGATTTCCGGACAGCACTCTAGATGAATGGCGCTATTCGGAGCAAGACGTTCCGTGCGTCGGGCGTCTCCTTTAAAATTATAATTTTGAATGGGATGCAGGGGTGCATCCTTCCAATAGTCGAGTATTATCAGTGCCATAGAAAGTTTCTATTTCCTGCCCGTCTCGGGCTGCTGCAAAGTATTCAGATCACCTCGCAAGAGAATTTGTTCAGGCTCCTTGCGCCATGTTTGCGTTGGGCCAGTGTGCCGGGGTGTGCAAATCTTGAGACCCAATTGGGATGACCCGCGGAGGAAGTGAATGCGCAGATGGATGCAGCAGTTCCTTCTCCTGATCGTGTTGGTCGGGGGAGCCACGTACGCTCTCGCACAGGCGGAAGCGCAAACCACAACCAGTGAAGCCATTGCCACTCTGCAAGCACAAGTGGCTGATGCCAAGAGTTCTGCCGACAATGCCTGGATTCTGGTATGCGCGGCGCTGGTGTTGATGATGACCGGGCCCGGACTGGCGCTGTTTTATGGCGGCCTGGTTCGCAAGAAAAACGTGCTTTCCACCATGCTGCAAAGCTTCGCCATGATGGCGATCATCTCGGTGCTGTGGGCGCTGGTGGGCTACAGCCTGGCGTTTTCGCGAGGCACGTCATTTATCGGCGGCCTGGATTACATCTTTCTGCGCGGGGTTGGAGCGGCTCCGGATGCCGACTATTCGGGCACGCTGCCGGCGCAGACTTTCATGGTGTTCCAGTTGATGTTCGCCATTATTACCCCGGCACTCATCACCGGGGCCTTTGCCGAACGCATGAAGTTTAGCGCCATGGCCTTGTTCATGACGCTGTGGTCGATCTTCGTTTATGCGCCCATGGCCCACATGGTTTGGGGCAAGGGCGGGCTGCTGAACGTAGCGGGTGGCGCGATTCCGACGCTCGACTTTGCGGGCGGCACGGTGGTTCACATCACTTCGGGCGTGTCGGCGTTGGTCTGCGCGTGGGTTCTGGGGAAGCGGCTGGGGTACCCCAACCAGTTGATGCCTCCACATAGCGTAGTGCTGAGTTTTGTAGGCGCCTGCCTGCTGTGGGTGGGCTGGTTCGGATTCAACGCGGGCAGCGCTCTGGGAGCGGGCAGCCTGGCAACAGCTGCCTTCATCAACACGCATTTTGCCGCAGCGGCAGCGGTGCTCGGGTGGAGCGGAGCGGAGTGGCTGCGGAACGGAAGGCCGAGCGCGCTGGGCGCCATTTCCGGTGGGGTGGCGGGACTGGTTGCGATTACTCCGGCTGCGGGGTTTGTGCAGCCGATGTCGGCCCTGCTGATTGGCTTGATTGCCGGGGTACTGTGCTACGCGATGGTCGCCATGGTCAAAGTGCGCATGGGGTATGACGACTCGCTGGATGCATTCGGGGTTCATGGAGCAGGCGGTACCACGGGTGCAGTGCTTACGGGAGTGTTCGCCACCAGCTCAGTGAATTCCCTTTTGAAAGACAGCAATGGCAACGCCCTGCCTATGGGACTGCTGGAGGGAAACAGCGGGCAGTTCGTGAACCAGTTGATAGGAATTGCGATCGCATGGGTGATTGCCATCGTGGGCACCCTTGTTATCCTGAAAGTGGTGGACTTGATGGTGGGCTTACGAGTTTCCAGCGAGGAAGAGAATAAGGGGCTCGATCTGACCCAGCACGGGGAAGAGGGATACTACTGGGAAATTTCGGCGTCCTAGCAGGAACAGGAGCCGATCCATGAAACGTACAAAGTTAGCGAAAGGACGATTGACGTACTGGAAAAGCCGTTATGACAAAAATTGAAGCTGTAATCCAGCCCTCGAAACTCGACCCCGTGAAAGACGCCCTGGTGGAAATTGGAGTCCAGGGAATGACCGTGTTGGAAGTGCGCGGCCACGGTCGCCAAAAAGGCCACACAGAAATCTACCGCGGCCGGGAGTACACGGTGGACCTTCTCCCCAAGGTTAAGGTAGAGCTCGTGGTTTCCGATGAGATTGTGGACCGGGTGGTGGAGGCAATCACCACGGCCTCCCGCACCGGACAGATCGGCGATGGGAAGGTATTCCTTTCCAAGATCGACGAAGCGATCCGTATCCGTAACAATGATCGTGGAGCAGCAGCTCTCTAGCGACGGCTACGGGCGATCTACTCAAAACAGGCGCGCTAGGCCTTCGGCCTCCTGCGCCTGCCTGGTATGCCGCCGGGAGGATGCAGCGGCGTGAGTCGGGACGTGAAAGTTCCCGGCGCTGCAAAGCTCCGGCGGTTGCACCGGGTCTCTGAGGCGATTGCATCCCCGGGCTTCGGCCCGCAATCCGTTCATTCGAGTCTGATGGATGCTGGTTCCTTTACCTGCAGGCGACCTGCGCGAGTTGTACGAGAGTGGGATAGCACGAATCCGCCAGGTATTCGTGGAGACCGGAGACGGTCCAGCGGTCGTGCGGCTGCGTTCCGAACTGGTCGATGGACTCGTCGCCAGCCTGTTCCAGACTTATCTTGCAACATCAGCAGGCATCACCCTGGTCGCAGTCGGTGGTTACGGGAGGCGGCAGCTCTTGCCGGCTTCTGATATTGACCTGCTGTTCCTTTGCGAATCCGAGCCCAAGAATGAAGTGAAGGAAGGAATTCGGGCGATTTCACGCGAGCTGTGGGACTTGCAGATGCGCCTGAGTCCGGTGACTCACACGATTGCCAGTTGCGACCGGCTGGACTATGACAATGTGGAGTTTACGGTATCCCTGCTTGATACCCGGTATGTGGCGGGAGATGCCGCGTTGTTTGCCAAGCTGCGCGAGCAGGTGCTTCCACGGCTCTACCGGCGGGAGTGGCAGCCGATTGTGCAGCGCATTGCGGAAGTGAACCAGGCCCGCCACCACAAGTATGGCGATACCATCTTCCATCTTGAACCCAATGTGAAGGACACGCCCGGCGGCCTCCGTGACTACCAGATTGCCACCTGGCTGTCGCTTCTGTCGCTGATTGAGAAACATCGCACCTGGCCCGAGCCCGGCGAAGTGCTGGCGGGCTTTGACCAGAAGGCGCTGCGCGAGGCGGCGGAGTTTCTGCTGTGCATTCGCTGCTTCCTTCACCTGCGCAGCTCACGTGATGACAACAAACTGGAGTGGGATGCACAACAGGAAGCGGCGCAGAGCGGCATCGGCATGCCCGGCAATGTTGCTACCAGTCCGGAAGAGTGGACACGGGCCTACTTTCGTCACACCCGCACCATCAGCCGCGTAGCACGGCAGATGCTGCAGGAAGTTCCAGCATCGCGCTCGGCGCTGTATCGTGGATATCAAAAGTGGAGGTCGCGCGTGTCCAATGCGGACTTCTCGGTTCAGGGTGGAAGAATTCTGCTGCAAACCGGCTCGGTGACAGACCCGGAGCTGCTGCTGCGGACATTTTCGTTTGCCGCGCTCCATGGCCTTTCCCTTAGCGCCGATGCCGAGCAACGTATTGCGCGCGCTCTGCCTGCGCTGGCGGACCAACTGCGCGGCGAACTTGCATGGCGGCATCTCCGCGATGTGCTGCGCGCTCCGAATGCCGGAAAAGGCCTGCGCGAGATGCACGCGCTGGGCGTGCTCAGCGCCATGATCCCCGAATTCCACCTGATTGACTCGCTGGTGATTCGAGATTCCTATCACCGCTACACGGTGGATGAGCACACGTTCGTTACCATCGACAACATTCATGGCCTCACGCAACCGCAGAACCAGTGGGAGTCCAGGCTTGCCGAGATCAAGGCCCATGCTTCACAGCTGGAGATGCTGCTGTTTGCGTTGTTGCTGCACGATACCGGTAAGGGTGTTCCTTCGGACAGCCATGTGATTGCCAGCAGCGAACTCGCCGAAAAGGCCATGGACCGCCTGGCATTTGGCGACGACGATCGGGAACTGGTCCACTTCCTGATTCGTGGCCACCTGGACATGTCGGCCCTGCTGCGACGCGACATTTTTGCTCCAGAGACAAGCCGTGCTCTGGCGGAGAAAGCGGGCACTCCCGAGCGCCTGAAGTTACTGTGCCTGCTGACCTACGCCGACATTAAGGCAGTGCATCCTGAAGCACTGACGCCGTGGAAAACCGAAGGGCTGTGGAGGCTGTACATCGGTGCGCTCAACCATCTGAATCACAGCGCGGACCAGGAGATGATGGATGCGGCCGCCGATGCTGAACGAATCGAGCATGTGACGGCGTTGGTGCACCGGCCTCCCGAGCAAGTGCGGGAGTATGTGAAGGGGCTGCCAAAGCGCTATGTACGCAGTCACTCGATTGGGCAGATTACGGCGCACTTCACTATGGCTGCCCGCCTCGGGAGCGATCCTGTTCAGCTTTCCCTGGAGTTTAAAGATGGGCTGTATGAAGTCACTGTGGTGACTCGCGACCGCCCCATGCTGTTTGCAACCATTACCGGCGTGCTGTATGCCTGGGGCATGGACATTGCCAAGGCCGATGCTTTTTGCAACAGCGCCGGAGTGGTGGTGGATACCTTTCAGTGCCGTGACCGCTTCCGCACTCTGGAATTAAATCCTACCGAGCGGGAGCGTTTTAAGCGCAGCCTGCGCAACGTTCTGAGGGGGGAAGCGGACCTGGAGTCGCTCATCAAGGGGCGCGGGAGAAGCGATTCGGGGCGTCCGCGAATTCGGGTGCAGACGCGCACGCAGTTTGATAATGACTCCTCGCATCACAGCACGGTGTTGGAGGTGATTGCGCAAGACCGCCCTGGGTTGCTCTACTTGGTGGCGTCCACGCTGGCTGGCCTTCACTGCGATGTGGAGATTGCGCTGATCGATACCGAAGGCGATTGTGCTATCGACGTGTTCTACCTCACGTCTGGCGGGCTGAAGCTCTCGTCACAGGTGATGAGCGAGGTAGAAGCGAAGCTCGGGGCTGCGCTGGCAGATCCGAGCTGAGCCGCAGCAGTGCGCACGGCGCAGGCGGGGTGTCGAGCAATAGCTGGCGCACCAAAATTTCACCTTGGAACCTAATCGAAGGTACACGGATGTAGTGAGCTACAGGTATGTCAGCCAAAGCCACCCAAACACCAGAGTCGCAAGTGTGACCGGGAGCCCAACACGAAAGTAGTCCCAGAAGCCAATCTGAACCTCGCCCTTGGCACGCTCCACTACGATGATGTTGGCGATGGAACCAGTAATGGTCAGGTTTCCAGCTAACGTGCTCGCCATTGCCAGCAGCAGCCACGAGCTGTGCGGGTCAGGGGAGCCAGGGACAATGCCTTTCAGCAGCATGACTGCGGGCACATTGCTCACAATGTTCGAGAGCACCGCGGTAGTACCTGCGAACACTGCGCTGTGATGCAGTCCGGCGGAGGAAGCAACGCCAAGCAAGGTTGCGGTGAGTCCAGAGTACTCGGCTCCGGCGACGATGACGAACAGTCCCACGAAGAACACGAGCAGGCCCCAGTCCACTTCTTCATAAACGCGTTTGGGTTCCACCGTACGTGTAACCAGTAAAAAAGCAGCGCCCAGGGCCGCAACGAGTGCGGGCGAAATTCCGGCGAGAAATCCTGCGAGAACGGCGGCGACGACCAGCGCCGTCTTGGGCAGAATGTTGGGATAGCGTACCTCCTCGGTGGTTTCCGTCATGAGGCCTCCAGCCGCAAAGGGTGAGCGGGCCCACGGCTGTGGAGGCGCGACGGGAAGTGGCGGGGCAACACGGTCCAATCCGCGGCTCAGGTGAAGGATGAGCCAGTTGAGGAAGAGTCCCGCAAGCGCCACCGGGCCCAGGTGGACGAGGAAGTCACGGTAGTGGATCCCCGAGTAGGAACCGATCAGCATGTTCTGCGGATTGCCGGTGATGGTTGCGACGCTGCCGATGTTCGACGCTGTAGCCACCGCGAGCAGGTAGCGCAGCGGCGGAAGCCCGAGGCGTCGCGTGACGTTCAGCACGAACGGCACCATGACAAGGCACACGATATCGTTCACCAGAAATGCCGAGAGCACACCGGTGGTGAAGATGATTGCGGGCAGCAGGTGCTGCTTTCCCAGGCGAGTCACCGTTAACTCGCCGGATCGCTCAAAGAAGCCGGAAAGGCGAAGGTTGCCTACCACCAGCATCATGCCGAGCAGCAGAACAATGGTGGGGAAATCAACCGCCGCAAGCGCTTCAGCAGGAGTGACGATTCGCGCCGCAACCATGAGCACGGCTCCAAT
>JBFXAV010000056.1:0-8940 GCA_050183935.1 Candidatus Korobacteraceae bacterium
TTTTCGAAGACATTGCGAAACTCAAGGCAGGGGTAGTAAAAGTGCGAAGCATGATTCGTATTAGCGCGGTTATTTCCGTGTTGCTTATCGGCAGCGCGCTGGCCGGGGCTCTTCCGCAAGCTGGTCAGACACCCCAGGCAACTATGAACATCAGCGGAGCCGTGACGGTCAATGGCAGGCCCGCAGCGCAACCCTCTGCGATTTTTCCCGGCGATGTGATCCAGACCGGACCCTCTTCTTTTGCGACGATTGTCTCGGAAGAACTGGAGATCACCGTTCCACAGAACTCCAGCCTGACGTTTTCTCGCGATACAGTCAATCTCGGCTGCGGCTCCAGTAGTGTCTTTACCAAGGCTGGAACTTCAATTCTCCGCACTCAGGATGGCGCCACAATTACGCCGACGGCGGCAGATGGATTCAACCGGATAGAAGTGACCCAAGGCGGTGGCATTGCCCTGATCCGCGTCATCCTTGGATCTGCTCTTGTTGCCCGTGGGGATCAAACCACACCGCTCAGGTCTGGTGCTCAGCTTGAAGTGCCAGCCACTGCTTGTCCAACTCCGTATGCAGCGCCCCAGACCAGCAGCACCGGCGGCGGGGCAGCGCCTGCCGGGCAGGCAACCGGAGCCTCTGGCAGCATGGTTCCCATTTTGATTGGAGTGGGCGGAGGCGGCGCTGCGGCGGCGGTATTGCTTTCCAGGAGTGGCGACGACGAGCCAGTTTCTCCTGTAAGACCCTAGTTCCCTCCCCCAGAGGACGAATCGAGCCGGATTGGTGGATTGCAAAACCACCATCCGGCTCGATTTGTTTTTGGTTTCTTATGTTTGTAGCTGGCGGGTAGCGACTCAGGCAGCCATACGGTCACGTAGGGCACGTACCCGATCGTGCGTGGTCCGCACGCTCATCGCCTGTACCCGTACAACCTCAAGGAGTGTAGGCGGAAGCGGCGCCTTCAGTGCATCTTCGTAAGCGTCCTTGGCTGTGTCTTCTGCCGCCTCCACCGTCTTCAGAATTCCGTGATCCCCAGCTCCGAAACTTGCCTTCAGGTCCATCCAGGCCCGGTGCAGAGCACCGCTCACGCTGCCACGCTCGCGCACTCCGGCTCCTCCAATGCGGTCCTTCCCCGGTTCTCCGAGGCGCACAAGTTCCTCCTCAAGTTGCCGGGCAAAGCGCCCTCGTTCGGCGCTCTGCTCCCGGAAGAACGTCTTTAGGTCGGTTCGCTCCACATTCTCGGCTGCATCCCGAAACCCGTTTTCTCCGTCCTTGCAGGTCTCAATCAGGTTCTCCACAGTGCTGTTGAAGTCATCAAAGGCCATAGCGACAACTACCTCCCTCACCTGTGATGCACGTTGAAGCTTTCGCGTGCGCCGTACAAAACTTCGCGGATATTGAGGCATTCAAGCCTCTTAAGAATCGTTTACTCCTATTGAGCTGTAGGGCCGAGAACTCCTGTCACAGGCCACTGAAAACACAAAACGCTCCGGCAAAAGCCGGAGCGCCTGATAAGCAGCCCTCCCCCAGAACTGCCTCACAACACCGCCAGCATAGAGGGCAAGGGGCGGCTCCCGAAAAAGGAAGGCGCACCAGAATGGATTCACGGTAATTCATTGCAGCAATAGCATTTAGATCGAGTTTTGCCCATCCAGAGTACTCTGGGGCCGCACACCAACTGCCCGCTTGCACTGTCCTGGATTCGTCGCTGGCTTGAAACGGCCACCACTGCCCCAGGCGGACGCCGCTATTGGGACCCTTGTTTTGGCCTCTACGGCGGCACAAGCCAGCAACCATGGGACGAGTGCAGCGAGGGCCTTGTTATGCCACAGTCGGTACTCAAGAAGGCCGCGACCGGCTTAATCATTGCTGGATTGCTGGTTCTTGGCTTGGGATTTCAGTTCTATCGCAACACGAATGAATTTCTGCGGTCGAAAAATCTGTTCGCGCACACGTACCGGGTTATGGACGAATTACAAAAGGTGCGCAGGGACACGCGACGCGCAGTCGCATCCGTCCAGGCATTTCTCATCAGCGGAGACCAGGGTCAGCTCGAGCCATACTATACGTCTCTCCACACCCTCCCCATCAAACTAAACCTGTTGCGGCAGCTCACCAGCGATAACCCTGCGCAGCAAAAGCGGCTGAGTCAATTGGAACAGGATATTCATGAGACGTTAACAATCCTGGAGGCAGTCCGCATCCGCTACGAACAGCAAGGATTGCAGGCGGCGCGGGAACTCTTGGTCGCCAATCAGGGATACGAGATCATCGGCCATGTTGACATCACCGAAGCGGAACTTCGCCGCGAGGAAGAGCGGCTGCTGCACCTGCGCGATCAGGCGTTGGAAGCGCGCGCGCGGCAGGCAAACATTATTACCCTGTTAGCCCTTGCTACGGCCTTTGGCCTGGTCGGTACTGTCTATATTTCATTCCGCAACTACATCGGGGAACGCCGACGCATTGTTCAGCTAATCGAAACGCAAAACCGCGAACTGGAAGAACGCAATCGTGCGGCAGAGAGGGCCAACCGCCTGAAGAGTGAGTTCCTGGCGAACATGAGCCACGAGCTCCGGACACCAATGAACGCGATCCTTGGTTTTTCGGAACTGCTGGAGCAGGAAGCCGCCCAGCAGTTGCTTCCTAAACAACAACGCTGGGTACAACACATCCGAACTGCCGGCCAGCACCTTCTGCAACTTATCAATGACATTCTGGATTTATCCAAGATCGAAGCTGGACGTCTTGATCTACGGCTGGAGGAGTTCCGCATAGCCTCCGCTATTCCCGAAGTTCTCTCCGTCATTAGTCCGGCGGCGATCTCTAAGAACATCGCTGTTTCTGCCACTGTCCCGGAGGACATTGTGATTCGCGCCGACCGGATACGCTTCAAGCAGATCATCTACAACCTGCTCAGCAACGCCGTAAAATTCACTCCGGAAGCCGGATCGGTACGAGTGGAATGCAAAAAGACGGATGAAATGGCGGTGATCACCGTTACCGATACGGGCATGGGAATCCGCGAGGCGGATCAAACCATCATTTTTCAGGATTTCCGCCAGGCAGGAAAGAACGCGGGCGGCGTAAAAGAAGGCACTGGCCTGGGTCTGGCAATTTCGCGCCGCCTGGTGCAAATGCACAACGGACGCATCTGGGTGGAGAGCGAGCCCGGCAAAGGCAGCCAGTTTGGATTTACTGTTCCCCTCGCCGGTCCGGTCGCTGCCGCTCCCCTTCATCCCGCAAATGTCACAGCCCCCGGCAAACGCACGTGCCCCGTGGTGCTGGTAGTCGACGATGAACCTGCGACGCAGGAACTGATTAAGACGTTCCTTCTCGAGCAGAACTGTGAGGTCCTGCTCGCATCCTCTTCCTCGGAGGCCGTTCAACTCGCCCGTGAACATCATCCCGACGTGATTACTCTCGACATTCTCATGCCCGGTGGTACCGGTTGGGAAGTGCTGTACGAATTGAAGCGCGATAAGAACACTGCCGTACTTCCGATCATTGTGGTTTCAGTCGTAGACCACAAAGAGCTCGGCTTCACTCTGGGCGCGAGTGACTATCTGGTCAAGCCTGTCACCCGAGAGTCCCTGCTAGCAACCATTGGACGCCATGTATCTTCCGGCAGCGGAGCTCCCATTCTGGTTGCGGACGATGATCCCGCCGACCTGCGCAAGATGATGGAAGCCGTCACCTCCGCCGGCTTCGTTCCCGTGGCCGCAAGCAACGGCGTAGAAGTTTTGCAATGGGCCCGCAAACTACGGCCGCAAGCCATCATCCTTGATCTGGTAATGCCCGAAATGGACGGATTCGAGACCCTTCGGCAACTGCGCGCCTTGCCGGATTTCCAGGCACTTCCTGTGCTGGTGCTCACCGCCCGGGATCTCTCGCAGGCGGAATCGGAACTTCTCCTGCGCAGCGCCAGTGCTTGGTTCCGCAAAGCTCCGGGATGGAAAAGCGAGCTTATGGAAAGCATCCGCACCGCCGTAGGCCAGAATCCTCCCCATACGGTGGCGACCCTGTGACCACGATTCTGGTAGCTGAAGACAATCCTGCCAGCCGGGAACTCATACGTGAAATCCTGGAAGCCCACAACTTCAGCGTGCTGGAGGCCGCCGATGGCGAGCAAGCGCGGGCTTTGCTGTCGGAGCGGCCGCATCTGGTGCTGCTCGACATCCGCATGCCACGGGGAAATGGCTTTGAAATTCTCCAGGCGATCCGCAGCGATGTCCTGCTGGGGCGGATCCCCGTCTTTGCGGTCACCGCGTTTGCCATGGAAGGTGACCGCGAACATGCCCTGGCCGCCGGGTTTGACGACTACATCAGCAAGCCCATTTCCCAAAAAGAACTGATTGCAAAGATTCGTAGTGCTCTCGACCGGCCGCTGGCTACCTCCTGCTAATCCACTGGCAGGGAGGCTATCTCTTTCGCCCGGTGTCGAAGGTGCGGACTTAATGTTGGCACTACCCGCTTTGGGTAGGAGCTGAGTTCTTCGTCGATGGACTTCTGATCGTTAGTGGAAAGAACGTCCTTGAAGCGGTGTGGAATCGGAATGCAGAGTGGAACGCCGAACGCGTCTACTCCCGGTTCAGCTCCTCAATCTCTTCCTTCACCTTTTGAAACGCGCGTGTCAGGTAGAGCAGGTACCCAATGTGGATGATCCAGGTAGCGGCGTAAGCGGCATAGAGGTAGTTCATGAAGGGATCCTCATCTTCGGCGTACCGGAAATCGAAGGTTGGGAAGAGTGGATTGCGCGCAGTGCGTGCGCTTCTTCCACCTGCTGGCGAATTCGTTCGAGGCGATAGCGCATCCAGATGAGCAGGCAGGCCAGTGCGACAAAAGCCAGAAAGTTCAACAATAGCGCATGCAGCATTGCGGGATGAATGCCCGATCCCTCACCTCCACCCAATACCGGCTGCGGATGCTGCGTGCGGAACCAGCGAGTGGACATATATACGAACACGACGTCCACGGCTCCAAATGCTGCCAGCACAGCCCCGATCACTGGTCCTTGACCGGTCGTGGCATAGCGCCGCACCAGCAGATAACTGGCATAGATCAGCCACAGGACCAGCGTGCTCGTAAGGCGCGGATCCCAAGTCCACCAGATACCCCATACCGGCTTTCCCCAGATCGGTCCTGTGACGAGCACCACGGTGAGGAACACCATGCCAACTTCAGCACTGGCGATAGCTATGGCATCGGCCTTGGCGCAGCGTTTGGCTAAGTAATAGAGAGACGCGCCAAGGTTTGCGTAAACACACAGGAACGCCGTCCACCCTGACGGCACGTGATAATAAAAAATCCGCTGCACTTCACCCATGGTGGCTTCCGTGGGCGCAACCACCATCCCTTGGTAGAGCGCATAGGAGAGCAAGCCGAAGGTGAGCAGGGCAAACCCGGTGAATTTCAGGTTCATAAGAGACAGTCTTTACTCGGCGTCCACCACCGTGGAAAACAGCAGCAGGCCAAGAATCGTGAACACTATATCGTAAACCCCAAGAAAAACGAGCGCGAGCCGGGGAGATTCATCGCCCGTCAGAGTTGCTGTTGTCGCGGCAACCATGGCCAGCAGCGCCGGAACGGAAATAGGGAACAGTAACAGTGGAAGCATCACTTCCCTGCTGCGGGTGCGCAGCGACATCGCGGCAAAGAATGTTCCGTTGCACACTAGCGCCCACGTCCCCAGCAGGATTCCAATCACCAACTGGTACACCGGACCTATACTGCGCAGGTTATAGAAGACGATGAACAACGGCGTCATCAGCACCTGAAGCAGAATCACAAAGATGAAGTTCCCCACCGCCTTCGCTAAAAACAACGACTCCGGCGGAGCGGCCGATACACGGTAGGCGTCCAGCACGTGGTTGTGCAGTTCGCGTGCCCAAGTCTGATTCAGCGCTACCACTGCGGCAAACAGCAGCGCCACCCAGATCAGTCCGCCGGAGATGCGCCGCGACTCCTCTGGCGTAAGGTTGAACGAGAAGCTGAAGATTACGACCACAAGCAGCGCAAAAAACAGCATGGAATTCAGCGCGTCTTTCGAGCGCCACTCCAGTTGCAGGTCTTTCGTCAGCGTGCTCGCGAAAATTGCGAAGAACCCCGGAGCCACTGTTCGCGATCTCGCCACGGCCGTGGCGCTCATTGTGAATTCTCCGAAGAAGTTTGAATTCCCGGAGCCCGCATCACAATCTGCCCGGCGGCCATCATCACAGACTCATCCGCCACACCCGCCAGCAGCGATGGCTGGTGCGTCACCACAAAAATCGTCTTGCCCTGGTTCCGCATCGACGCCAGCAACTTCACCATATGAATTGCGGACGCAGCATCCACATTGGAGAACGGCTCATCCAGCAATAGCAGCCGGGGGTTGTGCACCACCGCCCGCGCCAGCGACAGCCGCTGCCGCATTCCCTGGGAATACTGCCCTACGCGCCGCTTCAGTGCAGGATCAAGCCCTACGCTGGCAATTGCGTCGGCACAAACCTGCTCGTCGGTCACTCCATAGAGTCCGGCGAAGTACCGCAAGTTCTCCACTCCGGTCATGTCGTCATAGAGCAGCGGAGCGTGCCCCATGAAGCCGACCGAGAGAGCCGCATCCCTGGGACGCGACGCTCCCAGAACCCGCAAGCTTCCGCGCGTCGGCTGCGCCAGCCCGGCCATGATTCGCAGCAGCGTAGATTTGCCGGCGCCATTGTCTCCAAGCAGGGCGTAGAGAAGGCCCGGGGCAAACTCAGCCGTAACCGCCCGGAGCGCGGCAAAGCGCCCGAACAGTTTGGTCAGTTCCTGTAGCGTGACCACCGGGCTGTCGCCTTTGATTTGGGAGTTCGTTTCCGTTACTGGGTTGGCAGGGATTTCGACGGGGTTCACCGCGAACTGGCTGGCATCAACTCGTTCGGCAAGGACGTAATCTCCGTGCCGGGAGCCGCCTCTTCCTTGGGAGCGTATTTTGACGCGCACTTCGCTTGTAGATGCTTGGCGTGGAAAATCCCATCCTTGCCATAGCTGCCCTCGGCCATAGCTTGGGCATCATCGGTGAAGGTGTCCGGAGGAGCCTCCGAACCAAAATAAATCACCGGCAGCACATGGGCCTCTTCCTTAAGCTGGAACTCCACCCTCGACCCCTGCCGCTTGATGGAACCTGGCACAACATTTCCGGCAACCCGCAACCGCTTGCTGTAAACGCTGTCATCCATGCCACGCAGCTCGGCAATCGTCACGTAGTAGCTCTTGTTCTCCTGCACCCCGGTATAGGCCAGGTAGCCAAGAGAAACCACAATCACCACAATGGCGGCGCCGAAGCGCAGATACCTGCTGTTGCTGCTGGACATAGCGTTGTCTTCTCATTCGTTGCCCGCGAATCGTAGCCCTGCGGGACGTTAAGAGTCTTGTGCAAAACTCTACTCCCACCACCGCCGCAGGTCAACCGCTAGCGTGCCCAGCCCCGCCACTCCTGCGCTTCAGCATATGCAACAGCTTGGAACCGTGGCCCCCGCCGGCGCATTCCTTCAGCCTCCTTTCTAGCGAGTTATAATTGGTGGTTTCGGAGGATACACGCGATGGAACCGATCAACGGCAACGGCACCGAGAATGGGAAGGGCGGCACGGTAGTGGATTCCGCCAATGGCTGGATTCAAAAGCCCCGTGCGGAGTGGATCAGCAAGCGCCGCGCACAGGCCGCAAGCACCGGAGACCAGAACTTTTCCCAGATGCACTTTGCCCGCCTCGGCGTCGTCACCGAAGAGATGGAATATATCGCTCGCCGGGAAAGCGTCACACCCGAGGTGATCCGCGAGGAAGTGGCCGCGGGACGCATGATTATCCCCGCCAATATCAACCATCCCGAACTGGAGCCAATGGCCATCGGCGTAGCGTCGAAGTGCAAGATCAACGCCAATATCGGCAACTCCGCCGTCACCTCCGATGTGGACGAAGAACTTCGTAAGCTGCACACCGCGGTGCACTACGGCGCTGACACGGTCATGGACCTCTCAACCGGTGGCGATATCCCGCGCATTCGTGAAGCCATCCTGCGGCATTCGCCCGTACCCATCGGTACCGTGCCCATCTATGAGGCAATCTCGCGCGTGAAGCGCGTCGAGGACCTCAACGCGGACATCATGCTCGAGGTCATTGAAGAGCAAGCCGAGCAGGGCGTGGATTACATGACCATCCACGCGGGAGTCCTGGTGCAGTACCTGCCGTTGATCTCCAAGCGCATCACCGGCATCGTGAGCCGCGGTGGAGCGATCCTCGCTCACTGGATGGCTCACCACCACAAGCAAAATTTCCTCTACGAGCGCTTCGACGACATCACCAAGATTCTCAAGAAGCACGACGTTTCGTACTCTCTCGGAGACGGACTGCGCCCAGGCTGTCTCGCCGATGCCAGCGATGAAGCCCAGTTCTCCGAACTGCGCACTTTAGGCGAACTCACCAAGCGCGCCTGGGAACACGACGTCCAAGTGATGATCGAAGGTCCTGGCCACGTCCCCATGGACAAGATCAAGGAGCAGGTCGATAAGGAAGTGGAGTACTGCTACGCCGCTCCGTTCTATACCCTGGGGCCTCTGGTCACCGACATCGCGCCCGGCTACGACCACATCACTTCCGCCATCGGGGCGGCCATGATTGGCTGGCACGGCGCCGCCATGCTCTGCTACGTCACCCCCAAGGAGCACCTTGGACTTCCCAACGAGAAGGACGTAAAAGACGGCATCATCGCCTACAAGATCGCCGCTCACGCCGCTGACGTGGCCCGTGGACGCCCTGGCGCGCGCGACCGCGACGATGCCATCAGCTTTGCCCGCTACAAATTCGATTGGGAAAAGCAGTTCGCGCTCTCGCTCGATCCTGACACCGCCCGCGCCATGCACGACGAGACGCTTCCCGATGACTACTACAAAGAAGCGGCGTTCTGCTCCATGTGCGGCCCGAAGTTCTGCTCCA
>JBFXAV010000057.1:0-8906 GCA_050183935.1 Candidatus Korobacteraceae bacterium
GCTACGTCGACCACGGAGACGGTGTTGTCGTGTGCATTGGCCACGTAGGCCTTCTTGCTGTCAGGCGTGAAGGTGATCCAGTCGGGGACTTTGCCGACCTTGACTTCTCCCAGGTACGTCAGATCTGGAATGGAGTACACATGCACTGCACTGTTGATCTTGCTGGTAGACCACAGCGTCTTGCCGTCGGGTGTGATTAAAATTCCGTGCGAAGGCGCCCCCTGGATGCCTTCCTTGTTGCGCTGTGCTGGCGGGAGGTCGGGCTGTTTGATCCGCGAGACTTCCTTGCGCAAATTCCAGTCAACTACGGCGAATCCATGCAGGTTGGTAATCTGGGCAAACATCCGCTTGGTCGAGCCATCGGGATTCGTTTCAAAGCAGAGTGGCCGTACCCCACCCTCAAAGTGAATCGACCACACCGGCCGCTCCAGTTCGGTATCGATCACCGTGGCCACGGAGCCCCCAGTCGATCCCGCCACTACGTGCTTGCTGTCGGGAGTGATGAACGTGTTATGCACGCCGCCAAGAATGCGAATGAATTTAGTACGCTCCTCACTAACCAGGTCAATAACATCCACGCCGCCCTGAGGGCCTGTGATCGCGATGTAAGCCCTTTGGCCATTTTTATGGACTGCGATGTTATTCGGGCGCCCTGTGAGCGGGACCTTTTTGTAGATTCTCAGCGTCTTCATGTCCACGAAATCGACCGTGTCGGTGGACTCATTCGTGAGATAGAGTTTGCTGCCATCAGGAGCAGGAGCAGTGGCGTGTATGGCCTCAGCCTCAGGAATTTCCGCTATGACTTTGTCCTTCGCCGGATCGATCAGGTGCACGCTGTCGCCGGCGGAGTTCGTTTGCACGACTACGGGCTTGCGCCCCTGGGCCGTCAACGGCAATGCGAACAGCAGCACCAGAACAACGGCGCTTATCCCGCATAGCAGGAAATGACGGACTCGCGAGCAATTATCAGAAGCAGTCATGACTAGCAGCCCTCCTTGGAAAATGCACGGTTCCTAAGAATCAATCCGTAACCTCAAGCCCGGTTGCGTTTCCTACAAATCCGTTCATGGATACCCGGCAACTGGGTCCGTCTCCCCACCAGCGCGGCGCATGAAAGGTATTTTTTGGTGCGTACACCACATCTCCTTCGCTGGCGATGAACACTCCCACCCCCTCCATCTTGTAGCGCATCTGGCCCATTAGGATTACCCAGTACTCATTACCCTCCGGGTGGAAGTGGCCGTTGTCTTTTTCGTCGAGCGGAGGAAGCTTGCTGCCCCAGCCATAGTTAATGTTCGACATGGCGCGGTCATCGTGGACAAAGCGACCGGGGCGGGCATCCGGGTCATTGGCAACCATATCGTCGAGGTTGATGTGCGGTTTGTTGGTAGAGCCGTATGGGAACGGCTTGCGATTCAGTCGCACGGGTTGCGGCGCGTCCTTCGACGACGTTTTGGGCGGCTCGGGGTAAAAGAGCGTGGCATGGGCGATGTTGGTTTGAAAGCGCAGCGCGGGCTGGTTGCCCACGGTTTCCATCGAGTAGATAGTTTGCGGCGGAACCTGAACCATGGAACGGCGGCGCGCAACGAAAGGCTCCTGGCCTTCGATGTTGAAACGTATCTCGCCTTCCAGAATTACCCACCATTCGCGGGTATCAGGATGAAAGCGCGGCGAGACCTTGCTGCCCGGCTGCGACTGGATGTACTGACTCCACAGGTGCTCGTCCCTAACGACCCATTCGGACCACTCAGCCTTGCCTTTGTGCTTGGCCTTAATGTCAGCCAGCCGGGTATGCGGCTTGTGAGGAGGAGTGTAGGGCGCGGGCTTGCGCGGCGTCGCGGGATAGTAGAGCGGCGGTTCGCTGCGTTGCTGTCCATTGAGCAGCAGAGCTGCACAGAAAGCCATTGCCAAAAAGGTGAGGGATGCACGCCGCATGGGAGCGTCCTTCAGTCTTCAAGTTTGTAAATCTTCGCTAGAACTTTGAATCTTGCGAGATCCCGGGGCCGGGTTCAGGGGCCTATTTGGCGGGCAGAGAGTGAAAGCGCAAGCGCCATCCCTTCTAACGTCCCGCGTCTGACCAAAGCAGGTGCTTGGCGGGCAAAGGTATAGCAGTTCAGCAACGGCGTCAAGCAGATGCCTGATGGGACGGTTGTTTCGAAAGGCTCCTCAACCGCGATCTAAAGCAGCGCCATCCCGAGCGGAGCGAGGGATCTGCTTCCGGGACCGGCGCGAAACTGTACCGGAACCGAAAGGCATCATGCGATCGCTCTCACAATGGCTTCCAGCAATCCGGCAATCGTGTACTCGTTCGCTTCGAAGTGAACCGGAAGGCCCAGTTCGCGCAGTGTCCCGGAGGTCACCGGACCGATGGATGCAAGCTTCACACCTGCTCGCAGCGCCTGGTCGATTGGTTCGCGACCGGCCAACTCCACAAAATTACGGACGGTAGACGAGCTGGTAAAAGGGATCACATGCGGACATTGGGCCGAGTCTGTAAGAAGTTCGGCAAGCCTTTGCCGGGAGGACTCGGGAAGTAGTGTTTCGTAGGCCTCCACTACTACCATCTGAGCCCCGGCAGCGGCCAGTTCCCTGGGTATAACATCGCGCGCAACTTTGGCCCGCACCAGCAGTACCCGTGCCTGTTTCACGTGATCACGCAATGCCGAAACCACGGCTTCTGCGACATACTCCGGCGGCATCGCGTGGACTTGGAGCCCATGCGCTTCCAGCCCCTTGCGCGTAGCGGGCCCTATAGCAGCGACTTTCAGGTGAGACAAAGAAGCTGCGGAAATGCCCAGATGCTGCATGCGCGAAAATAGTGCGTCGACGCCGTTGGCGCTGGTCAAAATGAGCCAGTCATAGTGCGCGATTTTCGTCAGCGCATTGTCGAGGGGGTCAAACGATGCGGGCGCATGGATTTCGATGAATGGGACTTCGATTACCTCCGCGCCGAGGTGCTCCAGAGCCTCCGATAGTCGCCCGGCCTGATGGCGAGCGCGTCCCACGAGAACACGGATACCGGCGAGCTGAAGAGTGGATTGCCGTATCAAGGTAAGAGGCCATTCCTTGAGCGTTTTTCAAAAACTGTTTTTTGGAAGGGGCACGGCTTTTAGCCGTGCCGCCCGGGACGCAAACGGTGCGGCTTTAGCCGTTGAGGGAGTTTTCGCAAAGCCGAATAACTTGGATTTCTGACAAACTCCATCAGCACAAGTTTTCATGAGTACTCCTAATCCCTGATCCGCGCTCGTCCGTGTCAATCCGCGGCGAGATCTAAAAGTTTCAAGGCTGCTGCGGAGTGGGCGTGAGCGTTTGCGGGGCGTAGACGTCGCGTAGAATCTCGTCGCCGCCGCGCTTCAACAGTGCCTGGCCCACGCGCCTGCCGAGTTTCGCAGGGTCGCTGCCTTCCTGAAACTCCCGAATCACCTCGGAGCCGTCGGGACGCGCCACGACAGCCGTCAACCGCAGGCGTGAGCCGTTGGGTTCGGCATAGGCGCCAATGGGAACCTGGCAGCCACCACCCATGGAATTCAGCAACTCGCGCTCGCACAGCGTCGCGTCGCGAGTTGCAAGGTGGTTCAAAAATTCAATTGACCGGCGCGTTTCGGCGTCCCCGGAGCGAATCTCTATGGCAAGCGCACCCTGTCCGGCAGCGGGGCACATCAGGCTCGGAGGCAGTACGCTACGTACGAGTTCGGTGCGTCCCAGACGTGTGAGGCCCGCGTGCGCCAGAATAATGGCATCGTATTCGCCATCTTCCAGTTTGCGTAGGCGGGTGTCCACATTGCCGCGCAGCGGAAGGACCAGCAGATCAGCACGCAGGGCCATGAGTTGCGCCTGCCGCCGCAGGCTGCTGGTGCCTACGCGGGAGCGCTGGGGCAGGCCGGCGACAGAACCAAAGTTCCGGGAGACGAAGGCATCACGCGGATCTTCACGCTCGGTAATGGCCGCGATCTCGAACTCAGAGGACAGTTCCGTGGGAAGATCTTTCAGGCTGTGGACCGCAAGGTCCACGCGGTGTTCCAGCAGTGCTTCTTCAATCTCCTTGGTAAACATGCCCTTGGTCCCGACCTTCGAAAGAGCAACATCGGTGATCTTATCGCCCGTGGTCTTAATGACCTCGATCTCTATTTGATGATCGCGCGAGCGAAGCTGGTCTGCGATGTGGTTGGCCTGCCAGAGAGCTAGCTGCGACCCGCGGGACCCGATGCGAAGTCTACTCATTAGCCGCGGCCCTGCTTGCCCGGAACACGCGCAGCTGAGGCTTCCAGCCCGTACGCGTCTGGAGTAAGCGGGTCGGCGTCGATCTCCTCCGCGAGTTCCGTCGCCAATTCCACTGCGGAATTCTTCTGCTCAGACCCTGCACCCTGGGACGGACTGTCCGGCTGACTTAAATTACTTAAATTAAAGATGCGGCGGAAGACATCCAGCACGGTCGTTGCCTGCTGCTCGCGCACTGCCGTCTTGAGCGCGCGGATGGGCGTGTGCATGATCTTGTTCACGATGCCGCGCGTGAGCGCATCAATAGCCAGCTCCTGTTCGGGCGTGAGCGTGCCCAGCCTGCCGCGCACGCGGTCGATCTCCGCCTGCCGGATGGTCTCAAGGTGTCCCTGCAAGGAGACGATAGCGGGGACGACCTCCAGAGTTTGCAGGCGGGCGTTGAAGCGCTCGACCTCCTCATGGATAATCTGCTCGGCCATCTGAGCTTCGCGGCTGCGGTCGGCAACGTGCGAGGCAACCACCGATTGCAGATCATCTACGTCGTAGAGGAAGATGCCGTCGAGCTTGTTGACCTCGGGATCGACATCGCGCGGCACGGCGATATCAATGAAGAACATGGGACGGTTCCTGCGGCGGGCGAGAAACAGCTCGCAGTGCGTCCGCCGGAAGATGGCGTGCGGAGCACCGGTGGAGGTGATAACAATGTCGGCCTGGTCCACCGTGTCATAGAGCTGCTCGAACAGCAGTGCCTTGCCGCTGAAGCGCGAGGCCAGCTGCTGGGCGCGCTCGTAGGTGCGGTTGGCAACAAACATGGTGCCGGCGCCATGAGCCACCAGGTGACGCGCGGCAAGCTCCGTCATCTTGCCGGCGCCCACCAGATAAACAGCCTTGCCGGTCAGGTCACCAAAAATCTTCTTTGCGAGATCTACCGCCACTGAGGCCACGGAGACGCTGGAACTCGCCACCGCTGTCTCGTTGCGCACGCGTTTGGCGACGGCAAAGGCGCGGGTGAGTAACGCGTCGAGTTGCGAGGTCACCGTGCCGAGAGCACGGGCGGCGGCATAGGCTTCCTTGACCTGTCCCAAAATCTGCGGCTCGCCGACCACCATGGAATCCAGGCTGGAGGTCACACGAAACACATGGCGGACAGCGTCCGACGACCGGTACTCATAGAGGGCAGGTTCGTATACAGCGGGATCGACCTTCAAGTAATCGCGCAGAAACCCGCGCAGGTCGGCATGTCCGTTGCGTGTACGCGCCAGCAGTTCCACGCGGTTGCAGGTGGAAAGGATCAGTCCTTCTTCCACGCCGGGATGCCGCACAAACTGACCTAGGGCTTCACCCAGGCGTGCCTCGGAGATGGCCAGCCTCTCACGCACCTCCAGCGGCGCGCTGCGGTGGTTGAGTCCGATGAGCTGAAAGTTCATGGAGCCACCACCCGGTGTATGCCGCTGAAGTAATTGGCTGCCCAGGCGCTCAGGGCAGCGATAAAGCCGAAGCTGGCCAGGTAGGCGGCGCGGCGTCCGCGCCAGCCGGAGTTCCAGCGGGTGTACAGCAGCACCATGTACACCGCCCACATGGCGAGCGAGAGCACCACCTTGGGATCGGTAAAGTAGCGTGGGCCGAAGCTGGATTGCGCGATCACTGCTCCTGCGATCAGGCCAAGCGTCATGAACGGAAACCCGAACAGCAGCGAGCGGTAACCGATCTCATCCACGGTTTGCAGTGAAGGCAGCCGCGCGGCGACTCCATTCGGGTGCTTAGATTTAAGTGCCCGCTCCTGGAACAGGTAGAGGAGGCTGGCGGCAAAGCTCAGGAACAGCGCGGCATATCCCGCAAAAATCAGGGCAATATGGACGGCCACCCAACCACTGCGAATCAGCGGCGAGTCGAAGGTGACCGGCTGGCGTCCCAGCGCCGTAGCCAGCGTCAGAAGAAATACAGGAGGGAACAGGAAAATCCCCGGAGTCGGCGTGCGGTACTTGGCATAGGCGATCAGGAACGCCAAAAGCATCAGGAACGCCAGAATGGATTCCGAGTCGACAACCGAAACCAGCGCAACTCCGCCGGACGCCAAGGCAGCCGACTCCACCAGAGATACAAAATGGAAGATCAGCCCCGCGCCCATTATGGGTACCACCAGCCGTGAAATCCATGAGGAGCGGCGAAACCCGGCCAGCGAGTACAACAGGCCGAAGGCGTAGAATCCCACAGCGACTTTTAACCACAGGAACGGCATATCCGGCTGGCAAGCACTCTGGCGGGCGCGAAGCTGGCCTGCGCCGCAAAAGCCCCACTTTCAGAGTGTTGCATTCATTATAGCCCCGAGAGCATAGCAGAATCAGGGCCTTCCGCGCTGAAGCAGAACGAAGCAGGGCCACGCCCTGCCTCCAGGCGGGTTTAGGGTTCCGCCTGCGGATGGATGTCCACCGTAGACCATGTCTTGTCGGCGGCATGGCAGATGGTTTCCAGCGGGCACTCCACGCACTTGGGCGAGCGGGCCACGCACAGCTTGCGGCCATGCCAGATCACCTGGTGGGAGAAGTCCGTCCACCTTTCGCGCGGAATCACCTCGATCAGGTCCTGCTCGATCCTCACTGGGTCGTTGTTAGTCGTGAGTTCCAGCCGGCGGGAGATGCGGTGGACGTGCGTATCCACCACCACTCCTTCATTCTTCTTGAACCAGGTGCCCAGGACCACGTTGGCGGTCTTGCGGGCAGCTCCGGGAACGGTGAGCAGTTGCGCCATCTCGCTGGGGACCTTTCCACCGTAATCGTTGAGAATCTTGCGTGCCGCGCCCACGACCGATTTTGCCTTGTTGCGGAAGAAGCCGGTGGAGCGGATGTCCGGCTCAAGCTCCTCCGGTTGAAGCCGCGCGAAGTCTTCAATCGTCGGGTACTTACGGAAAAGCACCGGAGTGACCATGTTCACGCGCACATCGGTACATTGCGCCGAAAGGATGGTTGCAACCAGCAGCTCCCATGCGGAGCTGTGGTGCAGGGCGCAGGTCACTCCCGGATAGGTCTGGTCGAGCCGCTTCAGGATTTCGGAAATGCGCTCCGGCGCGAGCGGGTTGTAGCCTTTGGGCAGCTTGCCAGCTTTTGGAGCAGTCTTTTTTGCCTTGGGCATCTTTGTAGCATCATTGGAGGCAGATGCTGCCTTGGTGCCCCACATCTGCCCGCCCTTGGCAGATGTGGGTTTCGAACCGCGAACCCCTTCGTGGCGTCCGGTCTTGGCGGGCTGGCGAGTTATGGTTCCGCGCGGCATAAAAGTGTTGCGCACGGCGTATACTACCGCGCATGCGGAGTATAGCCTGTGTACTCATGCTGGTGCCCGTGATGGTCGCTCAGACGCTTCAGGAGCAGGCTAGCCGCGAACGCTGCATTGCGCTTCTCTCCTCGTACAAGACTAATCCTGAGAGCGCGGTAGAAACGCCATTTCCTGAGGACCTGAGCAAGGTAAAACTGGAGTTCTTTGCAACCGGCTGTCACGGGACTTGTGCCGCTTTCACTATGACACTCACGAGAGGCAAAGTGGAGTTCGATGGACATAATTTTGTGAAGGCCAAGGGTAAACGGCAAGCAAAGTTGAGCGATCAGGAGTTCGACTCATTTGTGCGCGGGTGGTATGAAGGGAAATTTACCGCCATGCGAGAAGATTACTGCACTGCCGCTTGTCCTGACGGTACGGTGATCATCGTCAACGATCTTCCTGGATCAGGCATTATTTTTAACTCGCCGAAGATCAACCATGAAGTGTATTCCTGTTTCGGATGGCGCGATTCTGGGCCCATAACTCCCAAGCCGCCAGGCGCTTTTTTTGACTTTTTTGAGCGTGCCATGTCACTTGCGAAGAGTAAGGGCTGGCTGTGATTGAAAATAGGCTCTGCCGTTGGCAGGTCTAACTGTAAATGATGCTTAACTGATTTGTGTCCTTCGTGTGAAATCCCCCTCCAGCTTACCAGCGATTACAATAATCCCTCACTTGAGGAACTCATGACCACGCACACCGAAGCTCGCGCTACCGAACTGCCTGCCGTCCCGCTAACCGTCGAAGGCTGGAGCGTTCTCCACCAGATGCTGCGCTTCCGCACTGCCGCATGGCTTGCCTTACCTGAAGAGCGGCGGCAGCACATCCTGCGCGAGGCGGTCCCGGTGCTGGAAGCTGCCGAACGCAACCGCAGCGCCCTGTTCTCCGTGCTGGGACACAAAGCCGACCTGATGCTGGTGCACTTCCGCAGCTCCTTTGACGAGCTCAAGCAGGCGGAACTCGACCTGAGCCGCACCGCGCTGTGGGAATTCCTGGAACCCGCAACTTCCTATCTTTCCATCGTTGAACTCGGACTGTACGACTCCACCCTGAAGCTCTATCGCGCTCTGGCCGAGCGCGGCATTGAGCCGCACACCCCAGAGTGGAACCGGGAAGTGGAGGACACCCTTGCGCGCCAGAAAGAAGCGATGCGCCCGCGCCTTTACCCGGAGATTCCAGGCTCCCGCTATCTCTGCTTTTATCCCATGGACCGCCGTCGCGGCGAGGACAAGAACTGGTACATGGTTCCCATGGAGGAGCGCCAGCGCCAGATGGACGAGCACGGCATGGTCGGACGCCGCTATGCCGGGAAGGTGCGGCAGATCATCACCGGCTCCATCGGTTTCGACGATTGGGAGTGGGGCGTGGACCTCTTCTCT
>JBFXAV010000058.1:0-8890 GCA_050183935.1 Candidatus Korobacteraceae bacterium
ACGTTGTGCAGGTCCCCCATGGTTCCCATGTAGGAGCCCAGAAAAGACAACTGCCGGGAAAAAAGGAAGCGCAGATCGATTTCAACATTGGGGCCAGTGGTGTTGCCGCAGGTGACGATGGTTCCACCCGGCTTGAGCGAGCGCATGCTTTCCTCCCATGTGGACTTGCCGGGATGCTCGAAGACAATGTCGGCCATCTCGCCGTGCGTGTGTTCTTTCACCAGGGCGGAGACTTTCTGCTGGTAGTGATGTACGGTGAAGTTCGCACCCAGCTCGCGAGCTTTGGCGAGCTTGGTGTCGTCTCCCGCAGTAGCGATCACTTGCGCGCCGAAGAGCTTCGCAATCTGGATAGCGGCTGAACCGACTCCCGAGCCTGCGCCCCAGACAAGCACGGTTTGTCCCGGACGAACATTAGCGCGCGCTACCAGCATGTGCCACGCGGTAACAAAGACCAGCGGCAGGCACGCCGCATGTTCAAAGCTGAGCGAATCCGGAATTGGAATAATGTAATCCTGGCGGGCTGCGAGCAGCTCACAGTTGCCTCCGTTGACGCGATTGCCCAGCACGGAAAACTGCCTGCACAGGCTTTGCTGGCCGGAGACGCAGAAGCGGCAGCGGCCGCAATAGACCATAGGCGACAGGAGAACGCGTTGTCCCTGGCGAATGCCAGAAACATACTCGCCCACCTCGACCACTTCTCCGGCGACGTCGCTGCCGCAGATGTGCGGCAGAGGCACGCTGCCCACTCCTTTTCGCAGCCATAGATCAATGTGGTTGAGTGCGCATGCCCGCACTCGCACCAAGACTTCATCCTTGCGGTGGCTGGGATCGGGGACATCCTCATAGCGGAGAACTTCAGTGCCGCCGTATTCGTGGAAACGAATGGCTTTCATGCAGGAAAAGCTAGCAGAAATAGGTTGTGGGCTCCAGGGTCGAAACTGGAGAGGCTCATGGGGCTTGCGAGCGGAGTTGAGTATCCGATGGCATGCTTCCGTTACAGACCTGGGAGTAGAATCTGGGCCATGACTGCCTGGCGCGTAGTTTCGGCGCTGCTGCTGGTGGCGATGGCTGCCGGGATTTCCAGCGGTGCGCAGTCTGGCCAGCGTGGCCGTCGCTGGGCCATCTACGAACGCGAGATGCAGAACCCGGTGGACGATCCGCCGGACGCTTGGGAAGAAACCGAATTTGCTTTTGCGCGGCTCCGATTTCGCGCCTCCGGCTATCGCTGGCGTCCCCGGTGGGGCACTGACGCCAATAAATCTGAGCGGCAGTTCATCCAGGGACTGCGCCGGCTGACACGTATTCACGCCCGCTCCGTTGAGCAAATTGTGGACATCGACAGCGACGATATCTTCGACTGGCCATGGCTCTATGCGATTGGCGTGGGCGACTGGTCACTGGAAGAATCGCATGTGCTGCGCCTGCGAAAATATTTTGATCGCGGCGGATTTCTGATCGTGGATGACTTTCATGGTGAGCGCGAGTGGGCAAACTTTGCAGCCGGAATCATGCGCATCCTGCCGGAAAGCAACATCGTGGAGCTTGCGGATGACGATCCCATCTTTCACACGGTTTACGACCTGCGGGAGAGGTTTCAGGTTTCGGGGTTGAACATCGTCTCCGGGTATCCATATGAGCGCGGCGGCATTGTTCCTCACTGGCGGGGAGTGGTGGACTCCAAGGGACGGGTGCAGGTAGCGATCTGCTTCAACATGGATGTTGGCGACGCCTGGGAGTGGGCCGACTACCCGCCCTACCCCGAGCGGCTGGCTTCCCTTGCCTATCGAATGGGAGTGAACTACGTCGTCTATGCGATGACGCACTGACCTGGAGTTCACCACAAAGGCACGCGAGCACAAAGGCAATTCCCCCAACCCAATCGTTCGGTATTCTCTTAGAGATGGAACAGCGAGTAAGCCTCATTACCCTTGCAGTCAGGAATCTTCCGCGCTCCCGTGACTTCTATGAAAACGGGCTTGGCTGGCGGCCGGCATTCAGCAGCGACGAAGTTGCTTTTTACCAGATCGGGGGCGTGGTGCTCTCACTGTTTTCGCTTGCGGATTATCTCCAAGATGCGCAACTGGCACCCGAAAGCATTAAGACTGGCAGCGTGGCCCTGGCGCACAACGTACGCAACCGGGAGGAGGTGGACGCCGTATTGGACCAGGCAGTGCAGGCTGGAGCGCGCATCCTGCGGACGGCGCGGCCAACGCCGTGGGGAGGCTACTCGGGATACTTCGCCGACCCCGACGGCCAACCCTGGGAAGTTGCCTTCAATCCTGCATGGCCGCTGGAAGAGGATGGAAGCTTAAAGCTTCCCGATCCTGGGTAGGAACCACGATTCGTGTGCTTGTTACACTAAAGCAACATATAAAATCTATGCTTTCCCCCAGCTTCTGCGCTGTGATTCTGGCTGCCGGCGAGTCCTCCCGTATGGGATCGGACAAGGCACTGCTCCCGTGGCAGGGAAGCACATTCCTAGGCTCAGCCATTCAAGCATTGGGGCCGTTCAGCGATTACGTGATTGTGGTAGCAGGAAAGAACGCCGCGCAGCTTGAGCCAGTGGTGGACAGCCTGGGAGCATTCATGGTGGTGAATCCAGAGCCGGAAAAGGGGCAGTTCAGCTCCCTGCGCGTAGGTTTGAGCGAAGTTCTCAACCGCGGGCGCGACACCGCCATCATCACTCTGGTGGACCGGCCTGCGCCACGAGCGGAGACTCTGCGCCGCATGTGCGACGCTTATTTCCCTGCCGCCGCGCGCGGCAAGTGGATACTGATTCCGCAATATGGTGAGCAGCATGGCCACCCGATTTTCGTTGGTCCTGGCCTGCTAACAAAGTTGATCGGCGCGCCTGAGACGGCGACCGCGCGCGAGGTCATCCACCAGTACGAAGATGCTATTGAGTATTTCCCGGTGGACGATCCCCTGGTCGTCGCCAATATCAATACCCCGGAGCAATATGCCACTCTCAACCCCCGGCAATAGAACCCCACTCCCTGCGTTTGCTTCTGCTGACGAATTTGTAGCGTCGGTGCTGGCGCTGCGTCCTGCACTGGCAGTCTTCGACTGCGATGGAACCCTGTGGTCGCAGGATTCGGGCGAAGCTTTCATGCGCTGGACCATTGATAAAGGCATTCTCTCGCAAGAGCGTACTGCGTGGATCCTGAACCGCTACCAGCAGTACCGCAACCGCGAGGTTGGCGAAGAGCAGATGTGCGGCGAAATGGTGACCATCTATCACCAAACTCCGCTGGTTGAACTGGAGAGCGCGGCGCGGGATTTCTTTGACGAGCGGATCGCGCCGGGAATTTTTCCGGAGATGCTCGCGCTGGTGCAGAAGCTGATCGCTGCGGGATGCGAAATCTGGGCCGTGTCTTCCACGAACGACTGGGTTGTGCGTGCAGGGACCGCCCGCTTCGGCATCGCTCCCGAGCGGGTACTGGCAGCGTGCATACACATTGAAGACGGACTCGCAACAGACCGGCTCATCCAGGTGCCGTCCGGCCCCAACAAAGCCGTGGCCGTACGCAAGTACATCCAGAGGACACCGGATGTGGCGTTTGGAAACTCCATCCACGATTTGCAGTTGCTGGAGTGCGCAAAGAAGCAATTCGCGATTAATCCCAATCCAGATTTGGAAGCAACAGCGCGAGAGCGGGGCTGGTCAGTGTACTTACCGTTGAAGTAAATTTCTCCACAGCGGCACAGAGATACACAGGAAAGTTCCTTCTATAGCCGGGTCGGTTGTGGAGTGGTGAGCTGTTTCAGTTCGAGCTCCATATACAATGCTCCCGCAATGGGATTGGGACGGTACGCAGCAATCTCACGAAAACCGAACCTGCGATAACCGGGCTGAACTTTCCCCTGAACGAATTTCATTCAGTTTGATCTACTACTGAGACACCCAGCCCTAAAAGAGCCCAAGAACTCTTTGAGCAAAGCGGCTTCAGCTATCTCGAATCAAAAGACCCACATCTGCCAAAGGCGGGCAGATATGGGGCACCAGCTCAACGTGTTCTGGAGTTCTGGCCTGAATGACTTTCATCTTCTGTTCTTCTCTGTGTCTCTGTGTCTCTGTGGTGAAGTAATGAAAAAGAAACAGCCCGGATCGCTCGCGCGACCCGGGCCTGAGAAGAACCTGCATTGCCCTACTTTGCCAGCGGGTTCGGGCGAAGCTGGAAGTGTACGACCTTGGCAAGCGTCCCCTTCCCGGTTTCGCCGTGGAAGGGAGTGCGCGTGCCATAGGTTGTCCATAAGCCCTTGCCCTTCCAGCCTGCCTTAGGATCGTCGATGCGGCCATCAACGCCCTTGGCGTAGAAGTTCATGGGGTAGGGCACCCGCAGCGTAGTGAACTTGCCGGTCTTCGGGTCGAGTACGAAGAGGGCGTCCGACTGGTTGCCCATAGCGATGGGCGTGTTCTTGCCCATACCCAGCGTATCGAACTGATCTACCCAGTTGTAGTAGCTGGCTTCAACACTGCCGGAGTCGGGTACGTTTGAAAACTTCGGTCCGGGGAATGTATAGAACTTCCAACCCTCGGGGCAATGCTGACCGGTTGCTTTGGGTCCGCTGAGAGGTCCCTTGCACTTGCTGCGGTCAAAGCTGGCGAAATGGCCACTCGCCATGGGCATCCAGACCACGTTGTTGCGGTCAATGTCCATGCCGCGAGGTGAGTAGCCCTCCACCGGAGTGTTGGCATCTTTCATGGGAGGCTCGTAAACCTCCGAGATCGATGTTTCCGGAGGATTGCTGCCAGGAACCATGCGAACCAGTTTGCCCGGGAATCCTAGAATGGTGACCCACACGGAGCCATCCACGGCGGGCATTACGCCGTAAGTGTTCCCCGGAATTTGCAGGTCTTTCTGGGGATCAGGCGTTTGGTTCGCGGCAACGTAAGGATCACGCTTGCCATTGCCGTTGTAGTCGATCACCAACGCGGTCCAGCCCTGGGATTTCGCTTCGTCGCCGGTCTCGTCATACATCTTGGTGTTGAGCCAGCCCAGCACTCCGGCGCCGCTCGTCCAGAGGGTGTGGTTAGCGTCTTCGCCGAAGAACAGGTGGTGGGTGCTGTAGCAGGTGGAGATCAGCTTCCACTCTTTTTTGCTTGGGTCATACATGGAGAGATGCCGTCCAGCATTCTCCACGGGTGTGAGCTTTGCCGATGGATGGCTGGAACCCTCGCGGCAGAATGCAGGATTTTCACGCGGGCGAACGGTCGAGGTGAACCACCAACGGGCCTTGTGGTCCATCATGGGATTGTGAACGTTGGCCTTGCTGTCCCAAATGGCCTCCTCGCCCCAGTATGCGGAGGGCTTGAGAGGCTCCCCGGAGGCGGGCTGAGTTTTTGGATCGCGAACCGGGATTGGCACCTGGCTTGCCGTGTTCGTCTTGGGATCGACCACCGGGATGTAATCGTGGCTGAGCTCAAGCGCGCCGATAATCGGACCATTCGCATTCACGGTGGGATTGCGGCGGTCGGTGGAGATCACGTCATGCAGGTACGCGGTCGGAGTCGCGAAGTCCCACTGTGTGACTACCACGTTGCGTTCAACACCCTGCGGACGGCTGGGCTTTTCCTTGGGGAGTTCGCCCGCAGCAATCCGGTCGGTCCAGTCGCCAAACATTTTGGTGGCGCGCTGCATGCCAAGCTGGCTCAACCCGCCCATCATGCTCGTTCCCGCCTGTCCGGACTGCACGCGACGCTGCCAGGCTTCGGCTGAGGTGGCATGCCCTTCAAACGCGTCCGGAATGGTACGCGTAGCCTTATTGCCAAGTTGATGGCAGCTCTGGCAGCTATCGGTCTTGATGGTGCGGAGCCACATTCCCTGGCTCTTCATGTTGGGATTGATTCCATTGCCGGAGGGTCCGGTACCCGGGAACTCGCTCTTTTCCGGAACCTTCAGCATGGAGTACCAATATCCGGCCGGGTAATACTGCGCCGCCTCCTTTTCACTGGGCGCAATCTTCGCCGTGAGGTTTAGCGCTTTGCCTGGCTGCGCCTTGACCTTGGGCGAGTCCACCAGACCATAGCCGCGTACCCACACGTCGTACTGCGCTTTAGGCAGGTCGGGGAGAACGTAGCGGCCCTGATCATCCGTGACCACGGTCTTGATTAACCGGGTCGGTAGATCGGTAGTTTCGGCGATGACCCAGACTCCGGCCTCCGGTCCCTGGGTGCTGGTGACCACTCCACCGATATCGTCGGCGTCAATGCTCACTGCCTGCGAATTCAACGCCGGTGGCAGGGCTGCCAGCCCCGCGACGACGGCAACTACCTTCGCGAAATGCAGAATACGTTTCACGCTCATGCTCCGCTCTCCTCAACCGCTGTTCGAGTTCGAAGTGCCTAACTGTTCAAAACAGAAAATAAGCAGACCGGCCGACACAGTTTCCGCCAAGCCTAGTTTTGCATCCGACATTGTCCTGAAAAATCGGGGTTCCGTCGAGGCCTTTTCGTGGAGCATACGATTAGCCAGCCTGGACCTTAACCAGCACAGCTTTCAGGGCATCCATGGCCAGGGTACCGGCGTGGGTGGAGGCTTCTGGCAAACCGCCGAGTTCCTGGACCAGATGCTCCCGTTTCAAGGCATGCGCCTCAGCCAGGGTTCGGCCTTGCAGGGCCTCCGTAAGCTGCGACCCACAGGCAATCGAGGGCACGCACCCTTGGGCACGAAAAGCTACGGCAACAATCCGTTCGCCGTCCACACGAACGCTCAGGCGCATTATGTCTCCGCAGGCGGGGTTTTCCACCTGCGCGCTCGCGGTGGGATTTTCGAGGTCGCCAACGTTTCGCGGGTTCTGAAAGTGCTCCAGCACCTGTTCCGAATACATAAACCTTCGTTTCGCGCGGATCAATACGATTTCGCGGCTCAAGACCGCATCTTCCGCCGTGGGTCGCCTATAATCCGGCTGTGGCATTCCCTTACCTGCGGTACGCCAAGAACGCATTTCGTCCGGTGCAACTGGAGTCGGTGTTCCTGTTCGTCACCTCGGCGTGTAATTCCAAGTGCCGCACCTGCTTCTACTGGGACGAATTGAACCAGGGACGCGACCTGACGATGCCTCAACTGCGGCAGATCAGCCGTACCGCGCCGCAGTTCCACAAGCTCTGGATCTCCGGAGGCGAGCCGTTTCTCCGCAAGGAACTGGCAGAGATCCTTGCGCTCTTCTACCACAACAATGGCGTCCGGCACATTAATCTGCCCACGAATGGGCTGCTGCCGGAGCGCATGGAAAGCGTTCTGGACGAAGTTCTCGCCTCCTGCCCTGACCTGGAGATTGATCTTAACTTTTCCCTTGATGGCTTGGCCAATACCCACGACGTACTGCGCGGAGTTCCCAACAATTTCCATAAGACCATCGAGACCATGAACCTGGCCGCGGAACGCTGGAGCGGAGTCCGCCGGTTGCGCCGCAACGTGGTGAGCTGCGTCACCCGTGACAACTACAGCTAACTGGTCCAACTAGGGCTGGAGATGCTGCGTGACACCGATTCCACCGGGCACTACTTTGAGATTATTCGCGGCAATCCCCTCGACCCGGAATTGAAGAAGCTTCCATTGAAAGAGTTGCAGGCGCTGCACCGGCGGTTGCTGTGGTTTCATGAGCGCTACTCCCACAAGCTCTTTGGACACCTGGCCCAGCCTGCGCGCTCACTGGCGCGCGCCTGGTATCTCGGGAACATCAAGCTGCACTTTGACATTCATGAGCAGAACCACTACGGCAACCAGGCATGGCCTATGCGCTGCACCGCCGGCCAGACAACAATTGTGATCGATCATGACGGGCACTTCCGCTCCTGCGAACTGCGGCCTAAGATCGGCCGCCTTGCCGACTACTGCTACGACGTGAGCGCCGCGCTGGCGTCTCCCCAAATGCAGCAGGAAGTTGCTGAGATTCCCGGGGCCAAATGCTGGTGTACCCACTCCTGCTGGATTCACAGCTCGGCGAAGTTCAGCCCCAAGGTGATGCTGTTTCACATTCCGTGGGCGTGGATGAAATCGCGATGGGACCGTCTTCCTGCGATGGAAGCCCGCGAAATGGAACGCTTTCTGGTTACCGACGCTCCTTCACTCAGTGGCGCCAATGTCCAGTGATCCCGAACTCCCGCAAGTGGTGCTTTACACCCGCAAGGGCTGCCATCTGTGCGACGAAGTCAAAGACTCCCTCAACCGCGTTTCGCGACAGGCGCGATTCCAGCTTCAGGAGATCGACATTGATACCGATCCGGAGCTGGTTCGCCAGTTCAATGATGAGATCCCAGTGGTATTCGTAAGGGGCCGCAAGGCCTTCAAGTATCACTTGAAGGAAGAGGAGTTCTTGCGGAGGCTGGCGGAGGGCTGAACTGCTGATCGCTTGCGGGTTCAGTTTTGTGGCTGGTTCTGGCTCTTGTTCTCGTCTGGCTTCGTCTCGTTCTGCTTATCATTTTGTTGATCGTTGGGCCGGTCGTAGATGGAGAACTGCTCCTTTGGGCGCTGCATTTCGATCTTGAACTCTTCGCTGGGCTGGTCGATGTCGTAGTCCCCGCCGAACGTTTGAAAGCCCCGGGCAAGGACTTGCACTCGCAGCTTGCCATAGGGAGCACCCCGGAACTGGGCCATACCGTCGGAATCCGTCTTAAGTTGCAGGCCGGTGTTTCGCGCCTGCTTGCCGTCATCGTTCAGGCTGTGCAGGATCACACTGGCGTTGGCCACGGGCTTGCCGCCCTGCTGCCGCACTACCGTGAACTTCAGGTTTGCGTACTGGTCGGCGGCGGAACCGGCCACGCTCAAAACGAGAGTGCATCCCAGAGTGGCAAGCAGTCTGCGCATGACTAAATTTTATGCAGATGCGGCCCCATTGTCACCGGAAAACCCGCAAAATACTTCTCCCGGCATGGCTCCTGGGAGGT
>JBFXAV010000059.1:0-8882 GCA_050183935.1 Candidatus Korobacteraceae bacterium
TTCCGATCTAGTCTCGTGAGCGATAAGGAGACGTAGCAAGCTACGTCTCTACCCTAACCGAATCTAAACCAAATCTATGCCTGTGGAGGAGCGGGGGTGTCCGGGACGGGCTGCTCCTGGGGAGCGCCCTGGACCTTGTCTTTCAGTTCCTTGCTGGGCTTGAAGAATGGGATTTTCTTGGCGGGGACTTCAACACGGTCGCCGGTCTTGGGATTGCGTCCGACGCGGGGCTTACGCTGACGGGTGCGGAAGCTGCCAAAGCCACGAATCTCAATCTTGTCGCCGGTACGGAGCGAGCGCACGATGCTGTCGAAGATGGTTTCGACAATGATCTCGCTGTCCTTACGGGTGAGTTCGGTCAGCCGGGATACCTCGTCAATCAGATCCGCTTTGGTCATACGTCCTCTGAGCCAAGAATGCCCGCCAGTAGAGCTGCGGCGGGAATGAGCCTGAATATCCTTGAGGCGCTTAACATCTCAGATTTCTACCGGTTAGCGCAAGTCCGAAGTGAAAACGGAGAACCGGGTTACTTCCACAGGTAGTAAAAACCGGGGTTCTGCTGCAGGAGGTTTGCCGGCTCCGGGAGCAGCGAAGAAGCGTCGCCAAAGAACAGATCGACGAGGGTGCGGCGCTCTTTTTCCGGTCGGAGAAGGGAGGGTTCCCCCTCGATACCGACGGCCTTAGCGGTATCCATGACAGCGCCGCGGAAGTCGGCGATCTGGTCCACCAGCTTCAGGTCGAGAGCCTGCTGGCCGGTCCAGACTTTGCCGGTGGCAATGGGGCGAATCTGCTGGGCGTCTACGCCCCGGCCCGCCGCAACGGCGCTAATGAACTGGGAGTGCATGTTGTCAGCCAGGCCTTGCAGGTAAACCCGTTCCTCGGGAGTCATGGGGCGAGCGGGATTGCCCACGTCCTTCAGTTCGCCGGCTTTGATAAGTACCTGGCTCAGCTTGGCCCAGCGAAGCAGCTCCCCGTAGTTCACCCATTCCATGATGACGCCGATGGAGCCGACAATGCTGGCTTCATTGGCGTAAATCTTGTTGGTTCCCGAAGCGATGTAGTAACCGCCGCTGGCTCCCACGGTTTCGATGGATGCGGCAATGTACTTCTTCTTTTCATCGCGTACGCGCCTGACTTCACGGTAAATTTCCTCGGAAGCGGCGGCTCCTCCGCCGGGGGTGTTCAGGTGGAGAATGATGACCTTTACGGATTTGTCGTCGGCAAACTTACGCAAATCGCGCACCGTCTCCTCTGGGTCGAGGATGACGCCTTCCACCTTCACGATGCCGATCTTGCCTCCGGAACCTCCGGTGACTCGATAGCTGCCGTCACGCTCGCCGCGAATGGTTACATAAACCAGCGTAAAGATGGCCAGAACAAAGACGGCAAATGCGGCGCCACCGATCAGCACCCACAACCAGGTCCGGGAGCGAGCTTCGTTTTCCATAGTAAACAAACAGTTTAGCACCGAAGAGGGACCGCACGGGGACGGAGACCGAGTGCGGGGGCACGTCGCGGCTGTTCCGACGGAGTACGATTGTTAGCGGTGAAAACGGTTTTCCATGTCGATATGGACGCATTTTTCGTCTCCGTGGAGGAGCTCTTCGATCCTTCGTTGCGCGGGAAAGCCGTCGTAGTGGGAGGCGACCGAAACGAGCGCGGCGTAGTAGCCGCCGCTTCCTATGAGGCGCGCAAATTTGGTGTCCACTCGGCCATGCCACTGCGCACGGCAGCCAAGCTGTGTCCGCAGGCGGTTTTCGTGCACGGGCATCCGGAGCGATATCGCGAGTACTCTGGGAAAGTCCACGCGGTGCTGCAACAGTTCACCCCGCAGATGGAAATGGCTTCGATTGATGAAGCCTACCTGGATATGACAGGAACCGAACGGCTGCTGGGACCTCCGCTGCGCGCGGCGCACGCGCTGCACGAGCGGGTTCAATCCGCTACCGGGCTGAACTGCTCCATTGGAATCGCCAGTTCGCGGCTGGTGGCAAAGGTGGCATCCGACCAGGCGAAGCGTAACGGGGTGCTCTGGGTGTTGCCGGGCACGGAGGCAACATTCCTGGCTCCGCTGGATGTACGAAAGATTCCCGGAGTAGGGAAGGTCACGGAAAAGAACCTGAATGCCCTGGGTATTCATAAGGTTGGTGACCTGAGACGGTTCAGTGATGAGTTTCTGGTGGAGCGCTTTGGGAAGTGGGGACTGGCGCTCGCGGGAAAAGCTCGTGGCGAGGATGCTGGCGGCTGGTTCGACGAGGAGATTGGCGAGGGCAGCGATGCCAAATCCATCAGCCACGAACACACATTCTCAGAGGATACGGCGGACGCGGAGCAATTGGAGTCCACGCTGGCGCGACTGTGCGAGATGGTGGGGCGCCGGTTGCGCGAGCAAGACTTTCACGCGCGCACACTGCAACTGAAGCTGCGCTACAAAGACTTTTCGACCATTACGCGGGCACACACGCTGGCTACCGTGACGCAACTGGACACGGACATCTTCAACGAAGTCCGAGCGCTGTTCCGAAGCAACTGGAAGCGCGGCCAGAGGATTCGTTTGCTGGGAGTGCAGGCCTCTTCGCTGGAGCGAGGTGAAGGCCAGTTAGGATTGCTGGATTCCGGTCAACACCAGCGATGGAAGCAGGCACTGCTGGCCAGCGACCGCTTGCGGGACAAATTCGGGGAAACGGCAGTAGGGCTGGCGAGCGGCCTGCGCGGCAGGTATCGGGAGCGCACGCATGAGAACCCGGCAGCGCTGCCGGGAAGAGAAAAGAAGATGGAGTAGTGAAAGTTTTGGTGGGAGTATTGGAAGTTAAGGCGGTCGTGGCATGATTTATCTTAAGAGCACTGTGTCGGGACTACTTGCAGTTCTCATAATAGTCATCGCCTCTCCATTCGTAATGCTTCCGCTCGGAATCTTGCTGCACCGCAAAGAGAATGGCGAAGGCGCTATCGGCTGGGACCCGCTCTCCTGGTTGCTCTCGTCGTTCGTCCCCTGGCTGATTCTTCTCATGGTCTTTGCCGCTGGTTTCTTTTGGGAGTTCCGCAGGCTCCCCCATTGATTTCAAAACCGAGGCACACCCGATGTCTTGGAAAGCTGCGCCACCAGTTTCGATGCTAGAATTTTCGTCAGACACGCCTTATCTCAGCAACAAGGAATCGCTGTGACATTCCCAATCACGCGCATGCGCCGGCTGCGCCGCACGGAGCGGATGCGTGGCTTTGTCCGGGAGACACGCCTTACTCCGGAAGGATTTATCTATCCGCTGTTTGTGTGCCCAGGAGAGGGGGTACGCAAAGAAGTACGCTCCATGCCGGGCGTTTTCAACTTGTCGGTGGATGAAGCCGTAAAGGAAGCGGAGGAAGCGCGGGCACTGGGAATTCCGGCGGTGGTCCTGTTCGGCTTGCCAGAATCGAAGGACGAGCAGGCTGCGGGCGCGTGGGAGGAAAACGGCATTGTGCAGCGGGCAACACGCGCCATCAAGCGCGAGGTTCGGGACTTGATGGTTGTTGGAGATGTATGCCTCTGCGAATATATGTCGCACGGCCACTGCGGAGTGGTGCACAAGACGGAACAAGCCAATTCTTTGGGGGCTGCGGCGAATACAGACGTGGGCGCCGCGAGCACCACAGAATACGAGATTGCGAATGACGAGAGCCTGGAGTTGCTGGCGCGAACCGCAGTTTCCCAGGCGCGTGCCGGAATGGACATCATCGCTCCGTCGGACATGATGGACGGCCGGGTTGGGGCGATTCGTGACGCGCTCGACGAGGCGGGGTTCTCGGAGATTCCGATTCTTTCGTATGCGGCCAAGTTTGCCAGCGGCTTCTACGGTCCTTTTCGCGAGGCGGCAGACTCAGCGCCGCAGTTTGGCGACCGGCGCTCGTATCAGATGGACCCGGCAAACCTGCGTGAGGCCATGCAGGAGATGGAACTCGACCTGGAAGAGGGCGCGGACATGCTGATGGTGAAGCCGGCAATGCCGTACCTCGACGTGATCCATGCAGCGCGGCAACGCTTTGACGTTCCTATAGCGGCGTACCAGGTCTCTGGCGAGTACGCCATGATTGAAGCTGCCGCTCGCAATGGATGGATTGACCGCGAGCGGGTCATGCTGGAGTCCCTCACTTCAATTCAGCGCGCGGGCGCGGGCATTATCCTTACCTACTTCGCAAAGGACGCTGCGCGGGCAATTGGATGATGCAGTGGTAGTCCTTACAGACTGATCTTCGTGAGTTGCAGTCGCGTGCGCTATATTCAGGCCGGTTCCCCTCTGCTATGAGAAAGCTCGCCTTGACTTTGTTCTTCCTGGGAATCCTGGGAGCACTGGCAATTGTGTCGGGGCCCGCGCTGGTGCTGGAAGATCCGCAGAAATCAGACGCTATCGTGGTGTTGGGCGGAGACAGCAATGACCTCCGCTACGACCGCGGAGTCGAACTGTTGCGCGCGGGCTATGGACGCTGGCTGTTAGTCAACGCCAGCGGGTCGGGCAAAAGCTACGGCCAGACCGGGGCCGAACGTGCCCAGCAATTTATTGAACGCACCGCCGGTGACCTGAGCGGCAGAATTCTGGTCTGCCCCTACTACGACAATTCCACCTTTTCGGAGACCCGCTACGTAGTCGAATGCATGGAAAAGCTCCAGGCGCGCTCCGGCCTGCTGGTCACCTCTCAATACCACACCCGCCGTGCCCACTCCATCTTCTCGACCTTGCTGCCGCAATACCAGTGGTCCGCTGCGGGCGCCGACGATCCCGGGGCCTGGAACCCGCGCTGGTGGCGAAGCCGTCAATGGGCAAAAGTCCACCTGGGCGAGTGGGAGCGCATGATCTGGTGGCAGGTGGTAGACCGTTGGCGACAGTGAGGAATCGCGGATCTTCGCTGCAGCTTTGCCTGCTACTTATCACCTGCGCCGCTCTCGTATATTCTTAAGGATTCCAGAAAGCACTTCGCAAACCATCATGGCCCTCGACTTCTTAGGTGATCTCCAACGCACGCATACCTGCGGCGCCCTGCGCCCTTCCGATGCCGGCAAGCAGGCCATCCTTATGGGATGGGTACATCGCCGCCGCGACCTCGGCAGCCTCATTTTTATTGACGTCCGCGACCGCACCGGCCTGACCCAGGTGGTCTTCGACCGCGAGTCCAATCCTGCGGCCCACGAAAAGGCGGGACAGCTTCGCTCGGAATACGTAATTGCCGTGACCGGCACGGTGAAGAAACGCGATGCGGACACCGTGAATGCCAACATCGCGACCGGAGACGTGGAGCTTGCCGCAGGCGAGCTACGCATTCTGAACACCTCGCAGACGCCTCCGTTTTCGCCAGCGGAGAACGACATTGCCAATGAAGAGATGCGGTTGCGTTACCGCTACATCGACCTGCGGCGCGAGCCCATGCAATACAACATCGAGATGCGCCACAAGATCGCGCTGGCCATCCGGCAGTATCTGGCAGGGCTGGGGTTCTTTGAGATTGAAACTCCCTTCATGACGCGGTCTACCCCGGAAGGCGCGCGCGACTACCTGGTACCCAGCCGTGTGCATCCCGGCAGCTTTTATGCTCTGCCGCAGTCTCCGCAGCTGTTCAAGCAGATTTTGATGATTTCTGGCTTCGACCGCTACTTCCAGATTGTGCGCTGCTTCCGCGATGAAGACCTCCGCGCTGACCGCCAGCCAGAGTTTACGCAGATCGATCTGGAGATGACCTTCCCCCACCAGGAGCAGATTTTTGCGGTCGTGGAAGGCTTCCTCAAGACCGCGTTTGAAGTTGCCGGCGTGAAACTCGAAACACCGTTCCGGCGGATGACCTATGACGAGGCCATTCGCAGTTACGGCAGCGACAAGCCTGACTTGCGCCTGCCCGCCATGACCGATGTTCGCGAGGCGTTTTCGGCAGAGGCGAGAGAGCAACTCAAGACCGGCGATTCGCCCATCATGGCAATCCGCATCCCCAAGGTAGGAGATCTTTCGCGCAAGGAGCGCGACGACATTCGCCCACTGTTCGGCGAACGCAAGGATGCGCGGCTCTTTGAAGACGCCAAGCGCCTGGAGCGCAACTTCCAACAGGAGATGCAGAAGGTATACGAAATGTCGGGAGCACAGCCCGACGACCTGGTGGTGCTGGTGGCAGGCTCGCAGCAGCCGCCCGCGCATCCCACCGAGAGCATCGTTGGCCCCGCCGTCGCGCAGCACGACATGCCGGTGTATACCTCGGCTGGAGCCCTGCGAATTGCGCTGGCGCAGAAGTATGCCGACCGCCACAAGCTCTTCGAGGGAGACCGCAAGAACGCTTCGTCGTATCACTTTCTCTGGGTAACGGACTTCCCCATGTTTGAGTGGAGCCCGGACGAACGCCGCTGGGAGGCCGCCCACCATCCCTTCACCTCGCCCCATGATGAGGACATGGAAAAACTCTCCGGAGGCCTGGAAAGTGCCCGCAGCCATGATTCCCCGCTGGGCTCAGTGCGCGCGCTGGCCTACGATGTGGTGCTGAATGGAACCGAATTGGGCTCCGGATCGATTCGTATTCACCGCCAGGACATCCAGCAGCAGATTTTCCGTTCGCTCGGCATGGGAGACGAAGAAGCCCGCGCGCGCTTTGGGTTCTTCCTGGAAGCGCTCACCTACGGCACGCCTCCGCATGGAGGAATCGCGTTGGGGCTGGACCGCATTGTCATGATCCTTGCAGGCGCCGATTCGCTACGCGAAGTGATTCCCTTCCCGAAGACCGCCCAAGCCAAAGATTTGATGGTGGACGCGCCCACGCCGGTCAGCGACACACAGTTAAGGGATTTGGGGATACGGGTGGGGAGAAAGGACTGACGTGTGCTCGTCGGCGAGCCTCGCCACGCCCGCGAGGAATAATTCGTGAAAGTCAATCGACACTGGCTTATCACCAAACCCAACAATCGAACGGGTACGCTTTCTGAGATAGGCTAAGAGCATGCAGGCCGACCTTTTCTTCTTTTCTGTCCGAAACCTCAATGGTGAGCGACACATCCAGATCGGCGGGAGCACACGAGAGGTTACGCCGGTATACGAGGCATATTGGAGATTCGCGGCCGAGCGTCAAGCAGTTTTTCTTCGTCGCTTAAACGGTGCCATCTCCATTACGACTGACCCGATTCTTGCCAGATTCAAATTTACGAATGCCTACCGCATTCTCGACAGAACTACACAATTTTTGCTTCGAGAAGTAATCCTCAAAGGCGACTAATCAAGGACTGAGATCTTTTTTCGAGTCTTAGTTTTTAAGCTTTTCAACAAAATCGATACATGGGAAATGCTTTTGGAACGCTTCCGTGATGTCAGATTTGCCGATTACCGTTTTGAACATTACGACCAGCTGCTAACCAAGGCGCTCTCGGACGGCAAACGAATTTACTCTGCCGCATATATCATGCCGTCTGGGGGACGGAACGGCGAAAGTAAAAAACACCGGACACACTTAAAATTACTCGAAATGATGATGCGCGAAGAGGTACCTCAAAAGCTCTGTGACCTACGTACGATGCGAGAAGGTTTTAACCTACTTCGGTCCTATCCGATGATAGGAGACTTCTTAGCATACCAATTCATAACCGATCTAAATTACTCAACTCTTACGAACTTCAGCGAAATGGAATTCGTAGTTCCAGGACCCGGAGCTTTAGACGGCCTCAAGAAGTGCTTTCCCGACATGACTACGCCGGAAGCAACATCGCTAATTCGGGCGGTTTGCGAGAATCAGGAGGCTTTGCAGCAGCAGCTAGGCTTGAGTCCGATTACACTCGGAGGTCGTAAACTCCAACTCATTGACTGCCAAAATCTTTTTTGCGAAATCAGCAAATACGCACGGATCGCATATCCCGAAATTACGGGGCTGTTGGGTAGGACGCGTATCAAGCAGGTTTTTCGCATGACAGGTCCAATTTCACAACCGATCTTTCCACCAAAGTGGCAATTATCTGCCTTGTAATTAGATCAGTACCTTCAATCCAAAGTTGTGAACTCAAATCGCTGGTCCATGAGGTTGCCAAATATGCGGACTCCGCCACGTGCGATGGCTACACGCCATGCTGCATAGGCTTTCAGGATGACCTGTTCCCAAGAAAACAGGGGTCTTCTTTCAACTTCCAGTCCTAAGGTCATTTCACGGCAGGTGCGAAGTAGGCCCCAGTCGATTGTAGTCACCCCCTCGAGCATTGAGTGCTTCATGGCATAGGCAAACACCAACGCGGCGACTCCTTCCTCAACCGCAATCGCTCTTCCACCATCTTCAACTTCATCAACCTGTGCCTCAGATTTTCGTTTACGTCGCAGCAGTGCTCGAGTAACGGGCGACCATCCTAATATTGCGGCAAGCCCCAAGTGAAAAATGTCATGAAAGCGATATCCATCGCCGGCATATGAATTATCTGTGAGAGGAGCCCCGAACGACTCCCCGCCAATAGTCATGTTCATAATCACACGGCCCTTATCATCAATTGAATCCCTCAGCTCCGCTACAAAGGTTCTTGGCAGGCACTCAGATTCTGGCCGCGCATCATCTAACAAAACAGATTTATCGTCTTCAAGCCAACGTGAGTATGTCTTCTCAAGATTAGCTTTAGCAATGGAACCAAGGGAAATTCCACGTCTACGGGCGATAGCTGCCAAATACCAGAGCACATCTCCCATCTCTTCTATGAGATGGTCTTCCATGACTTGATACGAGTCGCCGTCGCGAAGCCATTTCTTGTACAGTGTGAGCAAGGATCCGGTCTCACCCGCGAGACCGAGAAAAGGTATAGATAAGTCAGTATTCTTTCCGATCCCTGCCGCATCGGTCACCGCAGCCTTAGCTTGATATTCATCAAATGTCACACCGATCCTCGCCCTCTCCCGTATGACTGCAAGCGAAAA
>JBFXAV010000060.1:0-8853 GCA_050183935.1 Candidatus Korobacteraceae bacterium
GCGCGACCCGGAGCGCGAGCCCTGCCCCTTGTGTCCGCGGGTCGAGGTCTTGCCCATGCCCGATCCCATGCCGCGTCCCACGCGCTTGCGTTTTTCGCTGGCCTTCTTGGGTGCTCGTAGATTCGATAAATTCATAGCTCGATCTTTTCTTGGTGCGTACCGCTACTCGACGATCTTTACCAGGTGCGGAACCTTCTTCACCATTCCGCGGATGGAGGGCGTGTCTTCCCGGACCACCACCTGATTCAGCCGGGTAAAGCCGAGGCCTTTCACCACCAGCTTGTGCTTTTCCGGCGCTGCAATGGCGGAGCGTACCCACTGAATCTTCAACGTCCCTTTGGCTGCGGCCGTCATTACAGTTCCTCCACGCTCTTGCCGCGCATGCTGGCCACTTCCTTGCGGTCGCGCAGCTTTTCAAGAGCATCAAACGTGGCCTTGATCACATTATGCGGGTTGGTGGTACCGATGGATTTGGTGAGCACGTTCTGAATGCCCGCCGAAGTCATCACCGCGCGCACGGCGCCGCCGGCAATCACCCCAGTTCCTTCGGGAGCGGGCTTCAACAGCACCATGCCGGAACCAAAGCGGCCCAGGACGGCATGCGGAATTGAGGTCTGCGTGAGGTGGACCTTTACCAGGTTCTTCTTGGCCGACTCGATTCCCTTGCGAATCGCTTGGGGAACCTCCTTGGCCTTGCCGGAACCGTATCCCACAACTGCTGCCGCAGGATCCCCGACCACTACTAGCGCGGCAAACGACAGGTTCTTGCCGCCTTTCACCACCTTGGTTACGCGATTAATGGCAACCACCTGGTCTTTCAGCTGGTAGTCGCCGGCATCCACTCTCTTCTTCACACTTGGCATGTTTGTCTGCTTTTCTGCTTGCTCGCCGTTGGTTCCTTAATGTCGCTAAAACTCGAGGCCGGCTTCGCGGGCGGCATCCGCGAGCGCCTTCACCCGACCGTGATACAGGTAGCCGCCGCGATCGAACACGACCTTACCGATTCCTTTTTCTTTGGCGCGCTCGGCCACTCGCCGACCCACATCCTTCGCTGAGGCGACGTTGCCTCCGCCGGTCTTGCCCTTGCCACCTTCCACCGTCGAGGCCGCAACCAGGGTGACGCCCTTGAGGTCGTCGACGACCTGGGCATAGATATGATTCAAGGAGCGATACACCGCCAGGCGGGGCCGTTCCGGCGTTCCAGTGAGCTTTTTGCGGATACGGTCATGCACCCGCAGGCGCGTTTGGTTTTTCGAACTCTTCGTCAGCATTGCAACAATCCTTCACCACAGAGGACACGGAGATCATTCAGGAAAACAATCCGGCAGTTCGCGATTACTTAGCTCCGGTCTTGCCAACCTTCTTCTTCAGCTTCTCGCCCACGTAGCGCACACCCT
This sequence comes from Candidatus Korobacteraceae bacterium, assembly GCA_050183935.1. Lineage (GTDB taxonomy): Bacteria > Acidobacteriota > Terriglobia > Terriglobales > Acidobacteriaceae > DASZRZ01. Next base: position 1,398 of record JBFXAV010000060.1, read on the forward strand.
TGTTCTTGTAGGGATCGGGCGGACGCAAGGACCGCATGTCGGCAGCCACCTGCCCAACCTTCTGGCGGTCGATTCCACTCACCGTCAGGCGCGTCTGCTTGGGATCGATGGCGACATCAATTCCGCTGGGCAAGGGAAATTCGATCGGGTGCGAATAGCCGAGCGCAAACACCACCGTGCCTTTGCCCTTCAGCTCGGCGCGATAGCCGATGCCGACAATCTCCAGTTCCTTGTTCCAGCCCTTGCTCACGCCTTCGACGGCATTGTTCACCAAGGCGCGGGCCAGGCCGTGCACGGCGGAGAACTCGTCTCCGTTGCGCAGCGCTACCAGGTTTCCATTCTGCTCTTCCAGCTTTATGCCCGAAGGCAGGCGCGTGCTCAGCGACCCCTTGGGGCCCTGCAACTTCACCACGCTTCCCTCCACCACGGCCTTCACGCCCTGGGGCAGGGGGATCGGTTTCTTCCCAATTCTCGACATAAGAAAGCTCTCTGCAAATCAGCGTTTCACGCTGATCTCAATCGTTCTCAAAGCAACGGCTTTCATCGCTCACCCGGAGCCGCCGATGCCGCAAACCTGCGGATAGAGGGACCCAAGCTCCCTTACCAGACCTCGCACAGAATCTCGCCGCCCACGCCTGCCTTGCGCGCGGACCGGCCAGTCATTACGCCCTGCGGAGTGGTGAGGATGTTGATTCCCATTCCGCCCAGCACGCGTGGAATCTCAGTCCGCCCAACGTATACCCGGCATCCCGGCTTGGAGACGCGCTCCACCCGCGAAATGGCGCTTTCGTTGTTGGGGCCGTACTTCAAGTACACCCGCAACAGCTTGCGCCCCTCTTCTTCCGTAAGCTTATAGTTGGAGACGTAGCCCTCTTCCTTAAGAATGCGGGCAATCTCCACCTTCAGCTTGGAAGACGGGACGTCCACCTTCTGCTGGCGCGTTGCGAGCGCGTTGCGGATACGGGTCAAAAAGTCCGCGACCGGATCGGTCAAACTCATTCGCTTCTTTCTCCTCAGCTGCCCGTTTGCTCCCCGGAGGGAGAACCCGACGGCAGCGATCTCGACCGGGCAATTGGCATTGCGCTACCAACACGCAATTCTCAACTTCCCAATTCCACCATTTCTACCAGGACGACTTGGAAACGCCCGGAATCTCCCCACGCAGGGCCAGTCCCCGGAAGCAAAGCCGGCAGAGGCCGAACTTGCGCAGGTAGGCCCGCGGTCGCCCGCACACCTTGCAACGGTTGTGCTGACGCACGGAAAATTTCGGCTTCTTGTTCGCCTTTGCTACGTGTGATGTTCTCGCCATATATCTCTCAAATAAGCACTGACTCAACCGCACAAATTGCTAAGCACGGAACGGCATTCCCAAACCGCGCAACAAGGCGCGGCCCCGGTCATCGGTGGTGGCCGTGGTCACAATGGTGACATTCATGCCCTTCAGCTTGTCCACCTTGGCATAGTCGATCTCGGGAAACAGCAACTGATCTTTCAGCCCGAGGGTGTAGTTGCCGCGCCCGTCAAAGGACTTGGTGGAAACTCCGCGGAAATCGCGGACACGAGCCAGGCCGATGTTCATCAACCGATCCAGGAACTCGTACATGCGGTCGCCGCGCAGAGTGACCATGGCGCCGATGGGCATGCCTTCGCGCACCTTGAACGCTGCAATCGATTTTTTGGCCCTGGTGACAACCGGCTTTTGGCCGGTGATCTGGCCCAATTCGGCAACTGCCGGATCCAGCAGCTTGGCGTTCTGCGTGGCTTCGCCCACGCCCATGTTGACGATGATTTTCTCCAGACGCGGCACCGCCATGGGATTCGTCAACTCGAATTCCTTCATCAAGGCCGGGCGCACTTCCTTCTCAAACTTTTCCCTGAGCCGAACCGTGCCCTTGAATGCGGCGCGCGGACGTTCCGGTTTTCCACCCGGAGCCGCGTCTTCGACCGCGGGCGCCTGCTTCTTGCCCTGGGCTTTCTTTGCGTCCTTGCCGTCTTTCATTTCCTTCGCCATGAGTCTTCTCTTCGTTGCGCTTCCTTCGGTTCTCCACGGTTTCGGAGTGGCTACCGGTTCGTGGCAGACGTCCGTGTTGGTCTTGCTGGCTCTATTTCTCCAGCGTGGTCCCGCACTTCTTGCACACACGCACCTTGCGTTCGCCGCGAATATCGTGGCCGACGCGCACCGGGCCGCAGGAGCCGCAGACCAGCATGACGTTGCTGATGTCGACCAGCGCTTCCTGCTCGGCGATGCCGCCCTTGATGTTGCGCTGCGGATTGGGACGCACATGCTTCTTTACCATCATCACGTGCTCCACCAGCACCTTGCCCTGCTCCGGCACCACACGGAGCACCCGCCCCTGCTTGCCGGCATCGCGCCCGGCAATCACCTTGACGGTGTCATTGCGCCGGATGTCGCGATGGATTCGAGTTTTCTCAGCCGTTGCCATATCTTGATCCTTGATCTTGCCCCTGCGCTCCCGCCGTCAGCTTTCGAGCGTTTACAGCACTTCCGGGGCCAGCGACACAATCTTCAAAAATTTCTTCTCGCGCAGCTCGCGGGCAACCGGGCCGAAGACGCGCGTGCCCACCGGCTCGCCAGTGTCGTTAACCAGCACAGCCGCATTCTGGTCGAAGCGGATATAGGTACCATCCCGCCGCCGCTGTTCCTTGCGGGTACGCACGATGACCGCCTTCACCACCTTGCCCTTCTGCACCTGGCCGCCCGGGGAGGCTTCTTTCACTGCCGCGGTGACCACGTCGCCAAGGCTGGCATTGACACCGGTGGAACCACCCAGCGGCAGAATCATCTGCAACTTGCGCGCGCCGGAGTTATCCGCCACCTCCAGCATCGATCTCATCATCACTGCCATCGTCGCTCTCCCTTGGTCCGATCTTTGTCAGTCCGCGAGGACTGGGGCTAGCTGGCCTCGCCCGCCGAATCCTGCCCGGCAACACTGGCCGCCTCCGCTCCCACCAGGGGAGCCTTGCGGACGATCTCAATCAGCCGCCAGCGCTTCAGCCGCGAGAGCGGCCGCGTCTCCTCGATGCGGACCACGTCGCCCACGTGCGCGGTGTTCTGCTCGTCGTGCGCATAAAACTTCTTGGAGCGCGCAATGACCCGGCGATACAGCGGATGCGACTTTTTGCGCGTAACTTCGACCACGATGGTCTTTTGCATTTTGGTCGAAACCACGTTTCCAACCAGCGTCTTCTGCTGCGTATGCTGCGTAGCTTTTTCTGCCGCTTCGGCCATACCTACCTCGTCCCTGCTGTTTCCTTCTTCGCCATCTGGCGCTCGCGGGCAATGGTCTTCACCCGGGCGATATCTTTGCGCAATCCGCGGATCTTCTTCAGGCTTTCCGTCTGTCCCATGCTGAGCTGAAACTTCAAACGGAAGAGCTGATCGCTCAGGTCACGCTCCTGATGGCGGAGCTCGTCTTCTGTCATGTTGCGAATCTGTTCTGTTTCCATAAGTCGCTCGCCTGCGTCTAGTGCGTTGCGCCTTCGCGCGCCACGAAGCGGGTACGCAGCGACAGCTTGTGCGATGCCAGGCGCATCGCCTCCTGCGCGTCGGTCTGCGAAACCCCTTCCATTTCAAACAGGATCCGTCCCGGCTTCACCACCGCAACCCAATGATCGGGAGCTCCCTTGCCTTTTCCCATACGAGTTTCCGCCGGCTTTTTGGTAACCGGCTTATCGGGAAATACCCGGATCCAGATCTTTCCACCACGCTTCACAAAGCGCGTCATGGCAATACGGCTGGCCTCGATCTGCCGGTCGGTAATCCATCCCGGCTCCATCACCTTCAGGCCGAAGTCTCCGAACGACAACTGACTTCCCGTCCAGGCCTTGCCTGCCATACGACCGCGCTGCTGCTTGCGGTACTTTACTTTCTTCGGCATCAACATAAGTAAGCTCTCAGCCTTCAGCAATCAGCCGTCAGCTATTTCCCAGCTGCCCAGCCGCCTTGCCTGATGCGTAAACAACTTCAACCCGCAAGGAGCTGACTAAAACGCTCCCGCCATTTCGCGCTGCGGCTCGCGGCGCTTAGTGGGAAGAATCTCTCCGCGATACACCCAGACCTTGACCCCGATGACGCCATAGGTAGTCCGGGCCTCGGCAAAGCCGTAGTCGATATCTGCGCGCAGGGTGTGCAGCGGCAGCCGGCCTTGCAGGTACCACTCCGAACGGGCGATTTCGTTGCCGTTCAGCCGCCCGCTGACCCGCACCTTGATACCCTTGCAGCCGAAACGCAGCGCCGAGTCCACCGCCTTGCGCATCGCCCGCCGGAAGCCGACACGCTTTTCGAGCTGGAGCGCAATCGATTCGGCCACCAGCTGCGAATCCAACTCGGGCTTGTGGACCTCTTGAATGTCCACGTAGACATCGCGATTGGTGCGCTTCTGTAAGTCCTGCTTCAGCCGGTCGATCTCCGCGCCCTTGCGCCCGATGATGATTCCCGGACGCGCGGTGCGGATGATGATGCGCAGCTTGTTGCCCGGACGCTCGATATCGATCGAGCTGACTCCCGCGCTCTTGAGCTTGTCCTTAAGCTCATTCTTCAGACGGATGTCCTCAAGCAGCAGCTTGTCGTAATCGCGGGCCACGAACCAGCGCGACTTCCAGGGTTTTGTATACCCAAGTCGAAACCCGTAGGGATGTACTTTTTGTCCCATAATCTTTTCTCCAACAACAGAGATCCTTCGCTTCGCTCAGGATTTCGCCAGCAGGCTCCCGATCTGCTCAACCTCGCTCACGCCTGCTCAACGGCACTACTTCTTCGCGACCTTCTTCTTGGCTACTGTCTTTTTCTTGGCAGCCGCTTTCTTCGCGACCGGCTTCTTGGCCGCCGTCTTGCGAGCCACCGGCTTCTTCGCGGGAGCCTCTTCGCCGACCGTAGTCACCAGCTCGGCGCGTCCACCGTTACGCTCGGCCAGGGCGATCTCAAGATGGGCCATGCGGCGCTGGTAGCGGTATGCACGCCCCATGGGCGCGGGGCGAATCCGCTTCATCCGCGGACCTTCGTTGGCGACAGCGCGCTTGACGTACAGGCTGTCCACGTCGACGTCCATGCCTTTTTCCGTATTCATGTAATTGGCATTCTCGACCGCCGACCGCAGCAGCTTGTGCACCAGAGGGGCAACCCCCTTCTTGGTGAACAGCAGCGTATTCAGCGCATCCTCCACCCGCCGGCCCTTGATCAAGTCCAGCACCAGACGCGCCTTCTGCGGCGAAACCCGCATGTACCTAGCTTCCGCTCGAAATTCCATATCTCTGCTCTATTTCTGCTCTCTCAACTTAGGCGCCACTACTCTGCCAGCGGCCATCCGGCTGGGACGCGCCATTAACGGGCGGGCGCCGGCTTGGCCGAGCTCTCCGAGGCAGCCTTGACCGAGTGACCTTTGAAGGTACGGGTAAAGCTGAACTCGCCCAGCTTGTGTCCCACCATGTTCTCGCTGATGTACACCGGAATAAACTTCTTGCCGTTGTGCACCGCGATGGTATGCCCCACCATCTCCGGAATCACCGTGGAGCGCCGCGACCAGGTGCGCAGCACCTTCTTCTCGTTGCGGCGGTTCATATCTTCGACCCGTGCGCTCAGGTGGCCATCGATAAATGGCCCTTTTTTAGTTGATCTCGCCATAAATACACTCTCGGCTCCCTGCCGCGGTTAGCCTTTTCCCTTGCCCTTGCCGACAATGAACTTGTCGGTCCGCTTGTTGTTGCGCGTCTTGTAGCCGCGCGTCGGCTTACCCCACGGAGTGACCGGATGCCGACCTCCCGAGGTTTTGCCCTCGCCGCCGCCGTGGGGGTGATCCACTGGATTCATGACCACACCGCGGTTATGAGGACGCTTTCCCAGCCAGCGCGAGCGCCCGGCCTTGCCAATGGAAACATTCTCGTGATCGAGATTGCCCACCTGGCCAACTGTGGCCATGCAATCCACGAGCACCCGGCGAGTCTCGCCGGAAGGCAGCTTGATGAGCGCGTAGTCGCCTTCCTTGGCAACCAGCTGGGCCTGCGCCCCCGCTGAGCGCGCCATCTGCGCCCCCTTGCCCGGCTTCAGCTCGATGTTATGCACTACCGTGCCGGGAGGAATGTTCTTGAGCGGCAGAGCATTGCCGACCAGAATGTCCGACTCCGGCCCGCTCAGAATCGACTGCCCCACCTTCAGCCCCACCGGCTGGAGGATGTAGCGCTTCTCGCCGTCGGCATAACTCAGCAGCGCAATGTGCGCCGAGCGGTTCGGGTCATACTCAACCGAAACCACCTTGGCCGGGATGCCCTGCTTATCGCGCTTGAAGTCAATGATCCGGTACTTTTGCTTGTGCCCACCGCCGCGGAACCAACTGGTGATGTCTCCCGAGTTGCGCCGCCCGCCACTGCGGCCCTTGGGCTCGGTCAGCGGCTTGTGGGGCCGGTCGGTCGTCAGCTCATCCCGGACAATCGTGGTCTGAAACCGCCGGGTCGGCGTGTACGGTCTGTATGTCTTGATCGCCATAATTCAGCTTCCAGCTTGCAGCCCTCCCGCTTTGTAGCCTCAGCAAACTGCTGAAGCCTTAAACCGGGCGGCCAAGCCTGTGGTTACAGATTCTCTGCGTACTCCGGCATCTTCTCGCCCGTTTTCAGGCGTACATACGCCTTCTTCCAGTCGGGACGGAAGCCCGTGAACTTGCCCCGGCGGCGTTCCTTGCCGGTAAAGGTCGCGGTACGAACCGAATCCACCTTCACTTTAAAGATCGTCTGCACCGCCTGCTTGATCTCCGTCTTGGTCGCGCCCACGGCTACCTGGAACACCAGCGTGCCTTCGTTTTCCTTGACGCCCAAACCCTTTTCCGTGATGACGGGCCGGCGAATGATCTGATATGCGGACTTCATTACGCGACCTCCTCAACACCGGAGCGACGCCGCGAAACCGACTTCTTCAGCCCGTCCTGCAGCTTTTCCAGCGCCTCGCGCGCGAACACCGCGCGGTCGTAGCGAAGCAGGTGGTAGGGATGCACATCGACGCCCGCGACCAGTTCCACTCCGTCGAGGTTGCGCGCGCTCAATTCAAGGTTGTGGTTGCCGCCGCCATCCACCAGCAGCGCCGTGCCGTTGACGGCAAGCTTGTCCAGCACCTGGCGGAAGGACTTGGTCTTGGCTTCGGCCAGCTCGAAACTCTCCACGACCACCAGGTTGCCATCAGCGAACTTGGCGGCCAGAGCCGACCGCAGCGCTCCCAAAACCTTTTTACGCGGAAAACTGTAGGCGTAGGAACGAGGTTGCGGGCCATGCACGGTACCGCCATGCCGCCACAGCGGCGAGCGGATCGAGCCCACGCGGGCCCGGCCCGTGCCCTTTTGCTTCCAAAGCTTCTTGCCCGAGCCCGACACCAGCTTGCGGTTCTTGGTGGCATGCGTACCCGCCCGCTGTCCGGCGCGATAGTGCTTCACCGCCTCCCAGAGCAGATCTTCAT
>JBFXAV010000061.1:0-8829 GCA_050183935.1 Candidatus Korobacteraceae bacterium
ATGAAGGATAGTAGTTGGCGTTTCCAGCCGTAACGGTTCCTGCTACCACGGTGTATGACCCAGGAGGCAGAGAAGCCAAGTTCTGGCTTGATATCACGGCTGCGGTGAAGTTGTTGGGTCCGCTGACAACGATGCTGGCTGGCGCTTCCGCTGGCAAGCCGTCAACCGTGATCGAGAGAGAACCTGATGCGGGGCTTATTTCGGGAGAAGCGGGAACGTTGTTCGAGCCGCCACAACCGGCACTGCAGAGTATGAAAGCCAGGGTGCCAGCACCAATTGCTTGCTTGCTCACTCTCTTGACGAATTCCGCCAATCGAACAAGATGAATGGCATGGGGGCGTTGCTCTACAAAGGCGTGCCTTTGTGATAAAGTGCGCCCCCTTTTCAAGCTATGGAGGCAACAAAATTGGTCGTGGCGTATTGCCGGATATCGACCCTGGAACAAAAGAAAAGCGGTCTCGGGATTGAGATCCAGGTGCGAGACACAACGCTCTTCGCTCGGGAGCGTGGGTTATTTATTGATCACTTCTATCGCGATGAAGGGCAAAGCGGCATGCTGGAAAGCCGTCCGCAGCTGAAGGAACTGATTCGGGAATGCAAATTAAGGCGTATCCAGATCCTGATCATTCCATCGCTGGACAGGCTTTCGCGCAACGTTCGGCTGGCGGAAAACCTGTTTTGGCAATTTGAGCGGTACGGAGTGCGAGTGCTCATTGCCGACATGCCCAGCTATGACAATAGTGACCGCCGCGAGGTTCTGATTCGCCAAATTCGCGAGGCAATCGCCGAAGACAATCGCAAAGACATTATCGAGAGATTGCTGAAAGGACGGCAAGAACGGGTCCGAAAGGGACGCGTCCCTGGTGGCACGGCGCCTTATGGTTATCGCCGTGAGCACCGGACTTTCGTTCCAGATGCTTCCGAAGCTGCTATCGTCCGGCAAATATTCGACAAACGGATGGCGGGCACCTCGGTCTCGAATACCTGCGAGTTACTCAATCAGCAGGAGCTTCGGCGTAGGAATGGCAAGCCGTGGACCCAACGACAAGTGCGCTTGATCTTGTCGCGAGCCCATCTATACGAGTTCGGCAGGTTTCACTACGGAAGAGCGGAGGGAGCAAATGACAACCTTATTTTGGTTCGCAAAGCAGCATAGCGCGAGCCAATGGTGCAGTTCTGTAAAGAGGCGCCGAGGGCACAATAGTCCATATTTACGCTGCTTATCGCTGAATGGTTCAATTATGCCGCCAGTTTAAGGGCACGTTTGCTACTTCGGCCCCAGACTCCATTAAGCACGCCAAATAAAGAGTTCTTTCGACGGCCTCTCCCGTAAGCAACGGCCCGTAATCTGGCTACGTCGCCGAGAGGCCGTCGAAGGAACTCTTGCTACCTTTGAAGAAATAGCCGTTTCCACTCGAGTCTGTTCGCTCATTCAAATATGTTATGGCCAATGAAGCGGCAGCAAAAATCAACATCCGACGATCTTCAGGCATCCATACTTTTCGGGGCGGCGGCAGCTTCGGCTCAAGCTCAGGAAACCAGGTGGCTATGAGAGTTCCTCTCTCATGTCTGGTCTTCTTGCCGTGATTCAAGAAGAATGTTCCTGTTTTGTAATCACTTACCGACACCACTCGAATGCCCAGCTTTGATGCGACTTGCCGAACGGCTGCCATCACCGCGCGCGTGTGATGAGGCTTATGGCTAGTGACGGCCGAGGGTCGCCGAACGATTAAAGCGTAAGGACGGAACTGTTCTATTCTCATCTCCACCTTTTGGGCACATTCTCGACTTGAGGAGAATCGCAAGGTATCCCAGTCCAAGAGAAGGAGCGGTTCCTCAAAAACGACGTAGCCTAACCGTGTACGCCTCACATCCATCGCCAGAATTCTTGTAGCGGGCGGCTTCTTCATGCATTTAGGAGCCGACAGATCTGCGGCGCTCAGAGAGCCATACCAACTTACGGGCAGTGATCGCCGCGCCAGGTCCCCTGCCGTGCCTTTGCTGTAGCGTCTGTTCAAAATCTTGCAACCGAGCTTCCACAAGCTGCTCAACGGCTTCCCGCAGCCCTGCGAAAAGATCAGCAACCGGCGCTTGGAATAAGACTTCGTAGCTGAGGGCAACCAGGAGTGGAGGCACAGAGCGAAACCGCTCTTGGCGCGAAACCGCACCTTCATTCGGGTATCCCAATAGTATTGCCAGGTCCCGTTGACTCAGCCCTGCCCGCTTTCGGTGTGTCCTCAGATAGTTCGCGAGTCGACGTTCCGCTTGTTCAATTGTCAATCGTGGAAGATTAGCCATTCGACCTCATTCAGCGTAGCAGGTGAATGGGACGCTTCAAGCAGCCCCACTTTGAGCTGGATGACGGAATCGCATCTCTCCAAGGCGACGACTTGTACACAGGCTTTCACTATGTCCGTATTAGTCTTTGTGCTCCAGACTCTCATTCTGTGGATAAGAGCTGTAAAAAAGCGCCTCCCAATGCCGTTCGCCTTCTTTTCCATAGAGGAAGGGTGTTGCGACGCAAATAGAGCCACCTTTTGAACAGCCTGCCGAGCAGTTACCGTGAGAGTCAATGAACAGTGGAGATCACTCAGAGAGGTTGTCAATAGTGTGGGAATTCGCTGCGGATCCAGATGCTCGCGCCCGCCTGCGCCGTGTTTACGAACTCCTGATGGCCGATAATGCTCAATCGTTGATAGACGCTTTTGACAGAGTCGCCTCATCGCGGCACTATGAAGGAGAAGCCGAAGAATCATCTCTTCGCACCTAAAAGGTCCTCTTTTTTCACCCCCACAGCAACATGCAAGAGCTTTCCGCCCTTCGCGTGGCCCTATACGGTCGCGTATCGACCGAAGAGCAGCGCGAGGGCCAAACCATTGACTCCCAATTGCGGGAATTGGAGAAGTTCGCCGCTGACAAAGCCTGGGCCATCGTTGGAATCTTCAAGGATGAAGGCTGGAGCGGAGGCATTCTGGCACGGCCTGAACTCGATCGTCTCCGCGATCAAGCTTCAAGGCACTCGTTTGATGCCGTCCTAATAAACGATGTAGATCGACTTGCTAGAGATGTCACGCATCTTGGGGTGATTAAACGCGACTTGGAACATAGAGGGGTCCGCCTGATCTTCAGAAAACTGCCAGGAGAGCAAAGTCCTACCCATAACCTCATGGTCAACATTCTGGGCAGTTTTGCGGAATTTGAGAGAGAGCTGATCGCCGATAGGACCCGGCGGGGGCGTCGCTACAAAGCGGAGGTCCGCAAGCAATTCGTCGGCTCCATCCCGCCATACGGCTTCCGATACATTACCAAACCACGAGCGGAGGATGGAGTTGGCCGCCTGGAAGAAAACCCGCATGAGGCAGGCATTGTCCGTCAAATGTATCGATGGGTTGCAGAAGAGGGGCTCTCGTCGGGGGCCGTGCTCGCAAAACTTAACCACATGGGCGTTCGGCCGCGAAAGGGCGGCTCCGAGTGGCAGAAGTCGAGCGTTCGCAGAATACTCAGGAGCGAGGTATATACGGGCGTTTGGTACTTCAATAAACACAAGCAGTCAGAACCTTTGCGGCCAGTACGTGACAAGCGCTACCGCAAGTCTGCGCGAAACAGTCCTCGGCTGCGTCCGCGCGGGGATTGGATTCCTGTGCAGCTCCCGGAGCATTTGCAAATAGTGGATCGCGCCCTATGGACTCGAGTTCAGGCCCAGATTGATCGAAATAGGTCGTTTTCCCCCCGTCACTCAAAACACTCCTACCTGCTTTCCGGCCTGCTCCGTTGTGGCGGCTGCGATGCTGCTTACGTGGGTACGACATTTCACTCCAAGTTCTACTACCGCTGTTCCGCACGATGCCGTAAGTATGGCTCCATATCTGAGAACTACGTCAACACTGCCGTGTGGCGTGCCATGGCAGAAGCTCTTAAGAACCCAGAGCTTATGGAGCAGGCAATTGTCGATATTGACGAGCACGGAAAGGCTGCCACGGAAGCTGCCTCTGAGGAACGCGCAAAACAGGAGGATCAGCTTCAAAAACAGGAGGCACGACTGTTAGAGGCCTACAGGCTGGAAATCATCTCGGTTGGGCAGCTTTCCGCGGAGCTGAAGGTTTTGGCGGCAAAACGAAAGCTGCTGGCGGTACCTGTGGCGCTTACTGACCGCCCTGAGCGTGAAGGAAAGCATTTGACTCGGGATATCAAAGACCATTGCCGGGTGATTTCAGAGAACCTCACAAGCCTTGATGGGGAGCGCCGTCGCCAGATTCTGCGGCTGCTGTTGAGACGCGTCGTGTTTGAGGGCGACCAGGTTCGAATAGTAGGTATCCTCCCACAAAATCAAGGAGAACACAGCGCAACCGGAACTGGGCCCAGCGAGCCTGATCCGAGCGCTGTGATTGAGGGCACAACCTCCTGGAATTGTGGCCGCAATGCACACTTCGATGGGTCCGAGAGCGGGACCAATTTCCCGAGCTGTCCTCAGGCCAATGTGATCTTCGAACTTACAAAGACTGTACTAAGGGACAAAACGGCCGCCCTTGCAGCCAGTCGGGCAAATCTGATGAAAGCCAACGCTGCGCGACATCCAGAGAAACGCGTCATTTGACTGCTGCCCTTCCCGGCTTGACGATCTGATTCAAATTCCTACACTTAGAATATGGACATCCGCAGCCATAAGAATACCGGGTGGTATCCGTATCCAGATTTCGGCAGCTTTTTCAGCTTGCGAGACGGAGTGCTATTCCAAAGTGCGATGTTGGCTAGTGGGGAGATGGATAATTCCATCGCTGAAGTCGATTGGGACCGAGGCGTCGCGGAAGAGAATCGGGTCAGATTGAGAGAAATTGCAGACGAGCTTCAGCAGAAGGAGTAGGGCCGACTTTCAAAAACACTGATTGCACAAGCATGCTCCGTATAAACAAATAAAGGCCCACACCTAGGTGTGGGCGTGAATCAGCGGAGCAATCCCAAGCGGCTGAGGTCACTGGTAGTCCAACGTGCCTGGATTTCAATGATGCTTTTGAGTGTGCCGAAACGAAAGATATCTCAGGAGTGGTGGAAGGATAGTGTCATGCGGCGACTATCGGGATGACGATAAAGACGGTGGCTGCCCTCATTGGTGGCAGCATCCGTCAAGTAAGAGCATGGCCTAGCCTTCAATGCAAAATCCGCCACCTTTTATTTATACGCGCCAGCGATAGGCTTACAACACGCTTCGATGTGGTCGATCTCGAGGTGATTACAAAACATAGCAGTAATTGAGGTGCATGCTTGGACCCTTGAGTTACATTGGCGGCAAACGCGTACTCGCCAAACGTGTGATTGAGATGTTGCCGATTCACACTACGTACGTGGAGCCGTTTGCAGGCGGAGCACAGGTGTTTTTTCACAAAGTGCCCAGTCGAGTCGAAGTGTTGAATGATCTCGATTCGGAAATCGTCAATTTTCTACGCGTGTGCCAAAGGCACTATGAAGAATTGTTGCGATGCCTCCGGTTCAGTGTTGTGAGTCGGTCGATCTACGAACTCTTACATGCCACAGCCAAAAGCACTCTCACCGACATCGAAAAAGCAGCTCGATTTCTGTATTTGCAGAAAAACTCGTTCGCCGGGCTGGTCCGGAAACAGAATTATGCTTCGCATGTCATCCAACCGCCTAGCTTCAATCCTGATCGCCTGCCCGAGCTTATTGAGAGTACTCACAGGCGACTGACGCGCGTTCAGCTCGAATGCTTGCCCTACGAGGTGGTTCTGGCGCGCTATGACCGGCAGCAGACCGTGTTTTTTCTCGATCCTCCGTATTGGGGCAAGTGCCTTTATACTCATAACTTTGCAGAGGATGACTTTAAAGCGCTTGAGCGCCGTCTCCGCTCCCTGACCGGGCAGTTCATTCTGACTCTTAACGACCTGCCCGAAACTCGAGAGCTGTTCAATGACTTTCATGTTCAGCCCGTTCAGCTGTCGTATACGTCCCAAAAAGTAGCCGGCCGTCGTTATGGGGAGCTGATAATCACAAACTTCAAGCCCTAAAGCCACTCCTGCCGACTCCCTCCTTCCAGTCGAGACCTGTTACCCATCTCGTTAGATCAACCTTGAAAATTGATCCATGTTTCTCTTTGTCGACCAACTCATCGCCAAGTTTTTGAACCGCTTTTTCGGAAGGCGACGCGGAGCACGGCCTGAACGAGGCGGAGCGGTAATTGGCTACCGAGTTCAAGATGGTGAAGCAACGGCGCGGAAGGTACGCCTCAGCGATACGCGACGGACGACCCACCTCTTGTGGGTTGGGAAGACTGGAGCTGGGAAGAGTTTTGGGTTGAGGAATTTGTGTGTCCAGGATATTGAGGCCAATAGAGGTTTCGTGTTTTTCGATCTCCACGGCGAAGAAACCCAATTTCTCCTTAGGGCGATTAATGCGAGGGAGAGGCGTCTTCGCGAACACCTGCACCACAAAATCGTATTGATCTCACCTGCCGATCAAGAGATGTCGATCGGTTTTGATCCCCTCGAGGCAGAAACGCCGGACTTCGGCCGTATTGCCGACCTGGAACGGGTACTTCGGTGGCGCTGGCATCTCGATCACTTCGGCCCGAGGACGGCGGAGCTGCTCAGAAATAGCCTATTTGCTCTCTCTGCCAACGATCTCACTCTGATCGAACTGGCTCCGTTTCTGACACATAACGGATTTCGATCCGCCTGTCTAAAAAAAGTGTCGAATGCGGATGTCCGGCAGTACTTCGAGCTGCGATACGACCAAGCCAGCGAAGGCATGCGCGCCGCCATGAGGGAGCCAGTCCTCAATAAGGTTTCTGAATTCACCGGCAATCCGACGTTTCGGCACATCCTGGGACAGCAACAATCAAGCTTTTCCGTTCGGCAGGCAATGGATGAGGGTTACTGGATCATCTTGGACCTGAACAAAGGTCGGTTGGGAGAACAAGCGCTCACTCTGGGGAGCCTCTTCTTCAGCATTCTCAAGAATGCCTTGTTCAGCAGAACAACGCGGTCGCTTTTCAGTTGGTATCTCGACGAAATGCAAAATCTGGCCGCTTACGACAGTGGAATCGAAACGGTTCTTGGAGAATCGAGGAAGTTTGGTGTTTCGATTGTGGGAAGCACTCAAAGACTGGACAGCGTTCCCGCAGAGATGCGTAACGCATTCCTGGCAGTCGGAACGCAGGTTTACTTCCAATTGTCTCCGAACGATGCCGCCCAAGTAGCCCAAGGGCTGGACGGTGGCAGGTCAATGGCGGAGCGCCTCAAGAACTTGCCGCAACGGCATTGCATTGTGAAAAGCGGAGCAGATCGCTGGACGGAAGTTCGCATTCCTACCGTCCACACTCCCCAAGTTGATCTTACAGACTTTATGACACGCGTTCGGTATGGACGGGGTCGCGTGCGCGCCCATATCGAGCGCGACATTGAAAAACGCCAAGCAGCACTCCTCCGGAAACCTGCGGAGGTCCTGAATGACTGGGAATAAACAGAAGGGGGGGTTGATACTCCAGGAACGGGACCTCAACTTCCTGCGCGCGTTGGCGGACTTTCGGGTTGTCGACCGAGAGATCGCAAAGCTGATCGGAGACTTCCACTCCACTACACGGGTGAACGTCCGCCTGCTCCATCTCTACCAAGCAGGACTTCTACGCCGCTTCTTTCTTGGCAGCACAGGAGCAGGATCGAAGGCACTCTATTCTTTATCGGCAAAAAGCGCGCAGCTTGTCGGCCAGCCTCTTAGAGGTCCTCGCCGCCCGAATGATTCACAGTTGGCGACGGACTTCTATGTAGTCCATCAATTAGCGGTCAATCGCATTCATTGCTGTTTCCAGTTCTGTCCTATCCCGATCCCGAGTGTGCACTTCCAGAGGTGGCTCACATTCTTTGAACCAATACCGGGATTACAACTGATCCCGGATGGGCACCTAGAGTTGCGCGCTTCCGAAAACGTTGTGGCTGCATTTCTGGAAGTGGATTTAGGACATGAGCGTCGGCACATTTGGAAGAAAAAGGTCGACAACTACGTTCGGTTTGCCCTCTCCGGTAACCACGACAAGCAATTTGGTCAGAGTCGTTTTCGGGTTCTCGTGGTGGCCAACAGCGACCGGCATATGCACTCCATCCGGAAGACCGTAGCCGGTGTTACCGATCGTGTCTTTTGGTTCACGACAATGGAGAGGATCAACAACGGCAGCTTGTTCGATCCCATCTGGTTTCGCGTCAAAGGGACCGAACAGCTCCCGCTAATTAAAGAAGTGCCATGAGTCGCTATTGCTTTGCATGTGGACACACTACGGCAGGACCAGCACTTTTCTGCGAGGCGTGTGGCCGCTCCTACGGCGTTCGCCTTTGCCCCGGCAAGCATGTGAACCCACGTCATGCAGAAGTTTGTTCGCGCTGTGGAAGTCGCGATCTTTCAACTCCACAACCAATCGTGCCCATTGCTGTGCGGCTTCTAACGTTTTCTGCACGAGCAGTCGCGATGCTTTGTCTTGTGGCTCTTGCTCTTGCAATTGTCATTGCCGTGCTCTCCAGCGAACAAGGACAAGGCGCAATTATCGCGCTGGGAATGGTGGGAATAGCTCTTTGGTGGTTGTGGAAACAGCTGCCAAAAGGCTTACAGGAGTTGTTTCGTCGAGCGTTCAAGAGGAAAAGGGGTGCTCGTCATGAAGAGTAGGAAAACCTTGTGGGGGCATGCGGGGAAAGAGTTAAGGGGGTGGGGAAGGGAGCGGATGCCGTGCAGAAGAGCGGAAGTCACGTTTCGCAGCTCGCGCTAACTGCGCACAAGAATTGGGGTTTTCTCAAATTCGCCTAGGGCAATGCTGCCCGCAGCATTGCCCGGGGT
>JBFXAV010000062.1:0-8815 GCA_050183935.1 Candidatus Korobacteraceae bacterium
TCGCCGCCACTCCCATGATCAGGTGGAAGTGCGCCACCACGAAGTAGGTGTCATGGAGTTGGATGTCAATCGAAGGCTGCGCCAGGAACGGGCCGCTCAGTCCGCCGGAGACAAACAGCGAAACAAACCCGATGGCGAACAGCATGGGGGAGTGAAACTGGATACGGCCCTTCCACAGCGTCCCCAGCCAGTTGAACGTTTTAATCGCCGATGGGACTCCGATGCCCATGGTCAGCATGCTGAACGCAAATGCCGTATAGGGGCTCATGCCGCTCATGAACATGTGATGCCCCCAGACCACGAAACCGAGAACGCCGATGGCCATGATGGCGTACACCATCGCCTTGTAGCCGAAGATGGGCTTACGCGAGAACGTGGAAAGCAGCTGCGACGCGACTCCCATGCCCGGCAGGATTGCGATGTAAACCTCCGGATGCCCAAAGAACCAAAACAGATGCTGCCATAGCAGCGGAGATCCACCCTTGTGATTGACCTGCTGCCCCGATACCACCAGGCCACTGGGAACAAAAAAGCTTGTGCCCACGTTGCGGTCCAGCAGCAACAACAAACCTGCCGCCAGCAATACGCCGAACGCCAGCAATCCCAGAATCGCCGTAATGAACCATGCCCACACCGTAAGCGGCATGCGCATGAACTTCATGCCGCGTGCCCGCAGGTCAAGGGTAGTGGTAATGAAGTTCAAAGCGCCCAGCAAGGAAGCCACGCAGAATAAGGCAATGCTGATAATCCAGCAGTCCATCCCTAGTCCCTGGCCCGGACCAGCGGAAGGAATGGCGCTGAGCGGCGCGTACGCCGTCCATCCTCCCAGGGGAGCTCCACCTTCAACTAAAAATGCCAGGATGATGAATACGAATGCCACAAACGTCGTCCAGAACGACAGCATATTCAGGATGGGGAACGCCATGTCCGGCGCTCCAATCTGAATAGGCAGGAAGTAATTCCCGAAGCCCCCTTGCGGCGCCGTGGTCAGTACGAAGAAGACCATGATCGTGCCGTGCATGGTGACCAGCGTCAGATAGGTCTCTGGTTTGATTTCCCCGATCATCGGAACCGTGACTCCCGGCCATACCAGGTGAATGCGCATCAGCAGTGACAGAAACATGCCGACGAACACTGCCGCCAGGGCGAGGAAGTAGTACTGAATCCCGATTACCTTGTGATCGAGGCTGAAGATGTATTTGCGAATAAAGCCAGTAGGGGCCGCGTGCGCATGGCCATGGTCCGCCGCGATGACCGTGCCCGTATTCAGGAGATCCTTGGAAGCCTGTTGATTTTCCATTATTGCTTCTCCGCCAGCCGTTCTCTGAGCCAGGTGTTGTATTCCTCTTCCGTCACCACGCGCAGCATGCCGCGCATCATGTAGTGCCCCAGTCCGCACAGTTCCGCGCAGGCAATCTCGTAATTGCCGACCTTGGCGGGTGTGAAATGCATCTGGATCTTCAAGCCGGGAACCGCATCCTGCTTGAAGCGCATGTCGGGAAGGAAGAAGCTGTGGATGACGTCCTGCGAGCGCAGCGTCAGGTCCACCTGCCGGTTTACCGGAAGCACCATGGTTCCCACCACCACGTCATCGGCGGAAGCAGGATCTGTTGTATCGAGTCCTACAGCGTACTCGCCGCCAAGCGAGGCATCGATCAGGTCGGAACGCACGGCGCCGTACTTGCCGTCAGGCCCGGGATAGCGGAAGTACCAGGCAAATTGCAGCCCGGTGACCTCGACCTTGATCGCGTCCTGGCTGGGTGGCTCAAATCGCTCCGTGGCCCACACTGTGCTGCTGATCACAGCCAGGCCGACAAATAGCACCGCCGTGAGCGCCGTCCAAAGCACCTCAAGCTTGTTGTTTCCGTGCGAGTAGTGTGCCTGCCCGCCACGGTCCCGGTACTTCCAGACGAACAGCCCAAGCCCCACTTGCGCGGCAATAAACACAGCACCCATCACCAGCAGGGTGTTGCTGAACTGCTGGTCAATCGCGGCGCCCGTGGCTGAGGCCACCGGTGGGAACCACCAGGTTTTTGCAATGAAGAAGTACGAACTAACAAAGGTAATTAGCCAGATAACAAGAAGGAGACCCAGGCCCATGAACCAGCCTCCGCAAAGTCCAGGATAGGAGCCCGAACCGGGTCATACTCTGTTGAATCCAGTTCCCCTGAATGAACGCACGAGGAACACAACACCCCGGTAGTGCCGCGCACTATACCACAGACATCGTGCCGTGCAACATTTCTGTCCCAGATTCAATCCTGAGCAGCAGGCATGACTTCGTCCCAACTACACCATCACGCGCACTGGCGCTGTGGACGCCCGGCGCGTAGCATAGGGCAGCACGCGCTGACGTGTTTTCGCCGTCGAGTAAAGTGGGAGACGTGGGAAAAAGCGGAGCCCGAATACACTTGGTTTAGGGAAGAGCACAGGAGTAGCACCATGGAACAGATTTTGGATCGTCAAGAGCGCGATGACTGGAACCGGCGGTACGCTGAAGGGGAACACATGGCCTTCGAGCCCGACCCCTTCCTCCTCTCCGCCTACCAGGAGTACATCTGTCCCCTGTTTCCCCAGGGTGGCGCCGCGCTCGATGTCGCCGGGGGCCTTGGACGGCACGCCATCTGGCTCGCCGAGCTCCGCTGGAAGCTCACCGTTGTCGATATTTCCCAGGTCGCTTTTGGCAAAGCTCAGCGCAAGGCGGAAGAGCGCGGCGTGAACATCGACTTCCTGGTACACGACCTTACTACCTGGAGCCCCAATCGCAAGGCCTACGACCTGATCCTGGTCTTTTTTTATCTGCAACGCGACCTGTTTCCCGCTTTGGAAGCAAGCCTGAAGCCGGGAGGCCTGCTCCTCTACAAGACCTACACGGAAGAGCAGAAAAACTACAGCAGCGGTCCCAGCCGTGACGAGTATCTGTTGCGGGAAAACGAACTGCTCCGCAGCTTTCCAACGCTGCGCACGCTGTACTACCGGGAAACGATTCAGGAAAAGGGCGTGGCCGAACTGGTGGCAATTCGCAGGTAGACGCCGGGACCATGCCGTCCAAGTCCAATTCCGGGTTTATTCGTCAACGTGAAGCCGACTGCCAAGGATGCTTGCGAGGGGATCGCTGGCAATCAATTTTGCGATTACTTCGTAGTAACCGGTTTCTTGGGCGTTAGTCATAATGACATATCCAGTCTTTTTCGCGATCGAGGCTGCAACAAAGCAAGAGTGGCCAGGGTTCCCTCCTGCATGTCGGTGAACGTCGCCCGTTTCTGTCTGCTCAACCGCCCAGCCAAGCGACCAGTGGGTTCGGGCACTCCTTCGAATCTGCGGCCGTAGCATCTCCGCACGGCTCTTTTCCGTGAGGCGAAACGCGTCAGATGGCTTGGGATCGATCAGCTCGATCAAAAATTTCGCGTAATCGCTGGGAGTTGTATATAGTCCCCCCGCCATCCCATATCGCGCCACCGCCGGCCCGCTTGGCTTGCGGTCTACTCCCAACCGTTTCCCGTCAGCAAGGTGGCCGTGCGCCATGTGCCTCGCTATCGTGTCGTTCCAGAAGTATCCACTCGATTTCATGCCGAACGGTGCCAGGACATTCGCCTTCATATACGCATCGATCGACGGTTCCATCGCGCAGACCTCAAGGTCGTCCTCAAAGCGTGCACAGGAGTTCGGCATCGCCTTCCCTCCAACCAGTTCTGTCACCACAGACTGCAGATAGCTGTAACCTTCACCAGAATACGCCCACCGCTCTCCAGGAGTGTGGCTGATCGCTAGAGGCTTGTCGGAAGATCGATAGTTCTGAAAGCCGCTTGTGTGCGAGAGCACGTGGCGAGCCGTGATTCGATCCAGCCTCAGATCCCCTTCCAGGTATCGCTTCGAGGTGTATTTCGTCAGTGGCGTATCAAGATCCATCACGCCTCGCTCACACAGTTTCATGACCGCGTAGGCGAAAATAGGCTTGCTCGTGGACGCCGCCTCGAAGACCGTTTCGTTATCGACCGGTGCACCTGTTGCGATGTCTTTAACGCCGAACCCTCGTTGCCGGTATAGCCTTGCGTTCCTGATGATGGCAATCGAAAGGCCGGGCACGCCAGCGTCGTGCATTAGGCTTGGAATCTGACTCTCCAGATCGGCAATTAGCGCGTCTGCATGTCGATCCTGGTTTGACTTAGGCAACTTCTCTTGGGAGCAAGAAGCTACGGAAAGCGTGGAAAGTCCTAATGCGGCGTTAGCAGCCTTCTGTACGAACTCTCGCCGTCGAATGAGCATGGAATTATCTACGCTCAATGGCAAAAAGAAGTTCTGCCAGCTTGTATTCCTGGCGTTTCAACGCCATTCAGTGGCAGGAAAATCTGGATTCAATTGCTTCCGAAAAACCACAGCCAGCAGCAGGCAAGCGGGCAACGCTGCTTACTCTCAATACTTAGTGTTTTGCTTTGCTCTCTCGTAGTTCCTGCATCACTCCCCGCTTCCACTCCAGGGACCACAATCCATAGCGTTGCAGGAATGCCTCCAGAAACTCCACATCGTTAGTCCTTCCCGCAAGATGGCAGTCCACAATGGTGGGTCCGGTGCCCTCCCGTGCGCGCCGCAGGGCTTCCTGGCAGACTCGGTAGATGGCAACCGTGTCCGAACCGTCCACGGGAATACGCGGCACGCCGCCAACCCTGAGTTCCGAAGCCGGCTTGGCTCCACGGCTTGCAAGTGTCTGCGTAAGGTAAACCACGGGCAATTTCTGCCGCGAAGTCTCTTGCAATAGATCGATGGTCGCTCTTGCAGGCGCTCCAGATAGAAAATCATCTGCCGCCAAAGCCAGCACGGCGCCTTCCTTGTGCCGTTGCTGCCAACCCATCGTCAGGAAGACCGCCATTGCCACCTGCCAATGTGCGCCCGGAGCCAGTGGCGGCAGTTGCAAAGAGCCTTTCGATGACGTGCCCGCCATTCTCTGGCATTGCCGCAACGCCGCCCGCTCCGCTGGCGGAATCAACACGTCATGCGTTCCCAGGGACATGCTTGCCGCCGCAACCATCCCCTCCGTAAGCCGCTGGGTTCTCGCCGCACCACCAGACGCCAGCCGCGCGCTCAACAAAGCCCGGTAGAGCTGACGCAGTACGGGGGCAGGTAATGGCGGCCTGCGCTTTTCTCTGGGTGTGTTGGAATTCCCTTTGGACGACAGACGTTCTGTCCGCATTGAAATCCTTTCGTCTCGTCCCTGCTCGACCAGTCTAGCCGGGACTCTGCGAATTGTGCGCGAATGATTTCAACATGCTTGTGGATAACGTTGTGTAAAAGGCGGCAATCCAGTTCGTAAATCTTTAACACTGGCAGAGTTCTGCATCTTGCACCTCTGCGGGTGCGCCTTTGCGCAAGTCATGCACACGCGCGTTCGCGTGCTAGCCTCAAATGCATGTCCGAGAAGACCCGGCTCGACAAACTCCTCGTGGATCGCGGGCTTGTACCCTCGCGCGAGCGCGCGCAGGCCATGATTCTTGCCGGCAAGGTGTTGGTGGAAGAGCAAAAGATTACCAAGTCCGGCGCGCAGGTTGCGGCCAACGCTGTCATTCGCCTCCTTGGCGATGATCTCCGTTACGCCGGGCGCGGCGGGCTCAAACTCGAAAAGGCTCTTACGCACTGGAACATCAACGTCAGCGGCCGCGCTTGCATGGATGTTGGCGCGTCCACCGGCGGCTTCACCGACTGCCTTCTCCAGCATGATGCCGCCAGCGTCATCGCTGTGGATACCGGATACGGCCAGATGGACTTTCGTCTTCGCGCCGACCCGCGCGTGCGCCTGCTCGAACGCACCAACGCCCGCTTCCTAACGGCCGAACAGTTCGAAGCGCCAGTGAGTCTGGTGGTAATGGATGTTTCCTTTATCTCCGCCGCTCTCGTCCTGCCCGCAGTGGTTTCCGCGGCCTTCCGCGAAGGCACGCCGGATGATGAAGTCGTTGTTTTGGTCAAGCCGCAGTTCGAGGCGGGAAGGGAACACGTCGGTAAGGGAGGTATTGTCCGCGATCCCAAGGCACAGGCGGTAGCGGTGGAGAAAATTCGCCATGCTCTTGCCGCACTCGGATTCCCAAACACCGACTCGATGGAATCTCCAATCCTGGGTGCGGAAGGCAACCGCGAGTTCCTGGTGTATGCCCGCAGGGATTGATGCAAACGCAAACCTTGCACGCAAACTGAAACCCGTAGCGCAGGAATTCATGCCTCCGGTTTAACGTCTTTATTCTGTTCGGCCGCAGCCTCTGCGGTGCTTTTCCACCTTGATCAGCAACCGGGGAGAGCGCAACTCCCAAAACTCCACCTGGTGTAACATCCCAAGCGATGAGCACCCACGAAATCGCCTTTGAAATGGCGGCCTCCAGCATTCGCTTTGGGGCCGGTGTCACCCGGGAAGTTGGAATGGACCTGGCGGATTGGGGCATCCGCAAGGTCATGGTTGTGACCGATCCGGTCCTGAGCAAGCTGCCGCCGGTGCAGGTGACGCTACAGTCGCTGGACGATGCCAAAATTTCTTACGTGCTGTACGACCGGGTTCGCGTCGAGCCCAGTGACGAGTCTTTCCTCGACGCCATCAACTTTGCGCGCAATCATCCGGATATTGAGGCATTCGTCGCCGTCGGCGGCGGCTCCTCCATCGATACCGCGAAGGCAGTCAATCTCTACACCACCTATCCTCCCGAGGACTTTCTTGACTATGTGAATCCGCCCATCGGGAAGGGAATTCCGGTGCCGGGACCACTGAAGCCGCTCATCGCCATTCCCACCACTGCGGGCACTGGCAGCGAGACCACGGGCGTGAGCATCTTCGACTACAGCCGCCTGCACGCCAAGACAGGCATTGCCAACCGGCGGCTGAAGCCCACGCTCGGCCTGCTCGATCCCGAGAATACGCGCACGCTTCCGCCGCAGGTTGCGGCCTCCAGTGGCCTCGACATTCTGAGCCATGCCGTCGAGTCCTACACGGCGATTCCGTTTGGGCAGCGCCCGCTTCCCGAGCGTCCCAAGCTGCGTCCTGCTTATCAGGGATCGAATCCCATCAGCGATCTTTGGTCGCTGGAGTCGTTGCGCATGGTGGCTAAGTACATCGTCCGCGCCGTGGATGACCCCTCCGACGACGAAGCACGCTCCAACATGCTGCTCGCCGCTGCCTACGCTGGTATTGGCTTCGGCAACGCCGGAGTCCATCTGCCGCATGGCATGTCCTATCCCGTTTCTGGCATGGTGCGCGAGTACCGCGCTCCTGGCTATGGTGAAGGGCATCCGCTGGTGCCGCACGGATTCTCTGTGATCCTGAATGCGCCTGCCGTGTTCCGCTTTACTTCTCCTGCGCTGCCTCAGCGCCACCTGGAAGCTGCCGAAGCACTGGGCGCGGATATTTCCAACGCCCGCGCGGAAGACGCGGGCCGCATTCTCGCGGATCGCATCACCGGATACATGCAGCGCCTGAAGACGCCGAATGGCCTCCGCGCTGTCGGTTACTCCACCTCAGACATCGACAAGCTCATCGAAGGAACGCTGCCGCAGCACCGCGTCACCAAGCTCTCGCCGCGCCCCTTCAGCAATGACGAACTTGGCAAGCTGTTCGAGGACTCGCTGGTAGCCTGGTAAGCACACTGGTCATTCTGAATCGCTCTGCTAAAATGGCGATCCCGCATGCAAAAGTGGAAACTTCTCGGCAAGATTGTTGACTGCGGACTGGTCGCCGTCGTTCGCACAGATACTCCCGAAAGCGCCGCCCGCATCGCAGAAGCCTGCATGGAAGGCGGTGTAGTTGCACTGGAGGTCACCTTCACCGTCCCCGGCGCGGCGGCGGTCATTGAAGACCTCAGCAAGCGCTACAGCCGTGGCGAAATTCTGTTAGGCGCAGGCACCGTCCTCGATCCGGAGACCGCCCACATTGCCCTACTTTCCGGCGCGCAGTACATCATCAGCCCATCGTTGAACCCGGAGACCGCCCGCCTCTGCAACCGCTACCAGGTTCCATACATGCCCGGCGTCTCCACTCCGCGCGAAGTAGTCGAGGCCATGGAATGTGGCGCAGACATCATCAAAGTTTTCCCCGGCGAGACCCTCGGGCCAACGTTTGTGAAAGCGGTAAAAGCCCCACTGCCGCAGGCGCAACTGATGCCCACCGGTGGCGTGGGCGTCGACAACGTTGCTGAGTGGATCAAAGCAGGAGCCGTGGCGGTGGGCGTGGGCGGCAATCTGACCGCGGGAGCCAAGACCGGAGACTTTGCCTCCATCACCACCGTTGCGCGGCAGTTCCTCGAACGCATCCGCCAGGCGCGGGCCAGCTAAGTCCCATGGCCAACATTACCGTCACCTTCGGAGAGATCATGCTGCGCCTGGCGCCGCCGGGCATGGAGCGCTTCCTGCAGACACCACAATTCGTCGCCACCTTCGGCGGTGGTGAGGCCAATGTTGCCGTGACGCTGGCGTCGTTGGGAATGAACGCTGCCTATGTCACGGTCTTGCCGGAGAAGAATCCCATCGCGGATGCCTGCGTCGGGGAACTTCGCCGCATGGGAGTGGATACGTCTCGCATCGTACGCGGCAAAGGCCGGATGGGAATTTACTATCTGGAAGCCGGCGCGAATCAGCGCGCGTCCAAGGTCGTCTATGACCGCGAGGGCAGCGCCATCGCCCTTGCCAAGCCAGGCAGCATCAACTGGGATGCGGCGCTACTGGATGCCGACTGGTTCCACATCACTGGCATCACGCCCGCCATAAGCGAGTCCGCTGCGCAGCTCGCAATAGAATCGGCCCAGAAGGCCCAGGCAGCAGGGGCTACGGTCTCCTGCGACTTGAACTA
>JBFXAV010000063.1:0-8756 GCA_050183935.1 Candidatus Korobacteraceae bacterium
GGCGAGGTTCGCGGTGGCCGCTTTATCTCCGGCTTTATTGGCGAGCAGTTTGCGCTTCCGGTTGCGGTAGAGTCGCTGCGCGCCCTCCGCAAACTGGAGCCTTCTGGCGAGATGGTAACGCTCTCTGCCGCTGACCCCTTGAATCTCATCGGTGTCGTATTGCCGGGAGAACGCGTTCCCGCCATTTCCGGCAAGACCATCACCTACCGCGACGGTGTGCCGGTTCCGGCGGAAGATTCTCTGCCGCGCTCGATGGCTGCCATATAAGCAGTTCGTATGATTTCTATCATTTGTGCTGTCAAGTAGCGGCCAGCAGCATCGTGCTGCCCGCAATCTCCATACAGCTTTATCATCGGCGCAAAATCGGCCTACCCTGCAAACACATCTCAATACGGCGACCTGGTTACCGGATGCAGTTACAAATACGGAACCCATTGTACTTCTGGCATTTAGCAACCTTTGTGGCTGCTTTTATAATCCAAGCCTCGGGCATTCCTGGAAACCCGCTCGATCCTCAAACTCTCGATCTCGAACAAGGAGACGGAACGCTATGTGTTCTTCTGTAAAGAGCGCTGTACGCTCAGCAATTGCCTGCGCTCTGGTTGCCGTATTCATGATGCCATCCGGCCTGCTGGCGCAGACCCACGTTGTCACCTCCGCGGACCTGCACAAGGAATTGGTAGACGCCACCCAGGCCCGCCGGCAGAACATTGAGAAACTTGAGGGGCTTCTTTCCTCGCCCAACGCCGGTACCGGGCTGTCAAAGGCTCATGTCGATCTCCAGCAGGTTAAGACCGCGATCGCCAGCCTGAGCGATGCCGAACTCGCACAGCTTGCTTCGCAAACAGACCAGGCGCAGCGCGACTTTGCCGCCGGACAGCTCACCGAACGCGATCTCCTGCTGATCATTCTGGGAGTCGCAGTTCTGGTGCTGATCATCGTGGCGGTTCGCTAAGTGGCTGTTCGTTACGCTGCTCATTGAGCACGACGAGCAGTAGCTCATCCGATGATCAGCAGTTCGCAGTATTCCGCTCGTGCAGGGACAGGCACACTCGCCCGTCCCCGCCGAGCTTTTCCCGGCCCGGCACTAACTACTCCAGCAATGATGTTGGTTCGCATCTTCGCTCTCTTGCTCGTGTCCGGGATCTCCGCTCCTGCGGAGATCCCCGGCCAGTGGCTGGATGTTCCCTTCATCGCGCAATCCCGCGAAGGCTGTGGATCCGCCAGCATTGCGATGGTGATGCAGTACTGGCTGGCGCATCAAGGCCAGCGCCCCGGCCCGGCTGCACAGGAGCCTGCAATTTTTCGCGTGCTCTACTCCCCCGAGGCCCGCGGCATTTATGCATCCAGCCTGGAACGCTACCTGCGCGAGCAAGGATTCCGGACGTTCGCGTTTGAAGGAAGCTGGCAGGACCTGCGCCAGCACCTCGGCAAGGGACGCCCTCTGGTCGTCGCTCTCCAACCAGAAACGGGAGCGTCGCTGCACTACGTGGTGGTAACGGGGCTCGACTGGGAGCGCGAGTTAGTCCTGATCAACGACCCTGCGGGCCGCAAGCTCATGAAGCGCGAGCGCCGGAGTTTTGAGAAGCAATGGGAATCCGCCGGAAAATGGACGCTGCTCGCGTTACCGCAACCGCTGGAGCCGTGAATCGCTGCCTGCTGGCGTTGGCCGCGGTGATGCTGCTCCCGGCGATCAGCTATTCGCAGCAACCCAACTTGGAATCCTCATCGTCGCCAGACCCGCCATTGCTTGCCGGTCAGTTCGCGCTCGCTCGTCAGTACGCGGAAGATCAGCAGTGGCGGGAGGTGGTTCGGATCGCGGAGAACCATGTCTCGCCTGCTTCGCCCGAACTGAACTATTACTACGGACTGGCCCTCGCCCATCTGGGCAGGCTCGATGATGCCCATCGCGTGCTTCTGGCGGGAGCCCATCAGCTTCCGGCGGACAAGCGCTTCGCCCTGGAGTTGGCCGGAGTGGAGTTTCGCCGCAAGCAACGCAAGGCCACCGTGTTCTGGCTGCGCCGCGCGCTGGAACTCGATCCCAACGACGAATACGCCAGCAATTTTCTGGGAACCGCCTACTTTCTCGAAAACAATTTGGAAGCCGCCCTCAAATACTGGAACCGTGCCGGCAAGCCCAAAATCGCAAACATCCATAATGAACCCGAGCCTCGGACCCGTGCAGCGTTGCTGGATAGTGCCTTTGCGTTTTCTCCCGGCTCACTTCTCACGCTCCCGGATTTGCTGACCACCGAAGCCCGCCTCCGTAACCTCGGCGTGTTTTCCCGCCAGTCGTTAACGCTCGCGGCTTTACCGGATGGTGGCTTCGACGCCACGTTTCGCTTTCGCGAGCGCAATGGCATGGGCCGCACCCGCAAAGAAAAGGCGCTCAATTTCTTTCGCGGAATCGTGGCGCAGACGGTCTATCCGGAATACTTCAACATTGGCGGCAGTGGCGTGAGCTTTCGTTCCCGGGTGCGCTGGGACGAGCAAAAGCGCCGTTTTTTCGCATCTTTTTCAGGACCGCTGCGAGGCAATACCGCCCGGCACTTCAATATTGGCGTTGACGCGCGTAATGAGAACTGGGACATTCGCCACTCCTCGCGCGGCCCCGCCCCTATTCTCGCAGGGCTGAACCTGCGCCGCCAGGCAGCAGTCGCGGAGATTTCGTTTATTCCCAGCGGACGCTGGAACTGGACCACCGGCGTCGAGTGGTCCCACCGGGACTACCGCAGCATTGTTGAAGGAGATGTGTTCACCCCGGCGCTCCTGCTCGGCGGGCATCAGCTGAAAAACACCGCACAACTGAATCATGAGATGCTGCGCATTCCCGAGCACCGCTTCGTTGTCACTGGCTCGGCATCCTCCGAGTTGGGGCGCATCTGGTCCCAGCCGTCGCACGTCTTCGGCAAGTTGCAGGCGGATACTAGGCTGCATTGGTACCCGCAGGCGCAGGGCGACGACTATGAGGTTCAAGGGAGCTTTCACGCCGGGAAGATTTTCTCGGAGGTTCCTTTCGACGAGCTGTTCCTGCTTGGCCTGGAACGGGACAATGACCTGCGGCTGCGCGCGCACGTTGGCTCGCGCCGTGGCCGCAAGGGCAGCGCGCCGCTGGGCCGCAGCTACTTTCTCTCAAACTGGGAAGCGGACAAGACCGTGTGGGGGAATGCCGTGGCCTCCGTACGGCTCTCTCCTTTTGTGGATACCGCCAGAATCTTCGATTTCTCCCCCGGTTTGGCCACAGATCGCTGGCTGTGGGACACCGGCCTTCAAACAAAACTGCGTGCGCTCGGAGTCACTGTGGTACTCACCTACGGAAAAGATCTCCGGTCAGGAAGCAATGCCTTCTACGTATCCCTGGCACGCTAGCGGACGGCCATGCCCGCCCACATCCCACTCCGAATTTCTTTCGTAACTAATTCCTGCCTCTCCGAAGTGCTACCTTACATGCCATCCGGATAGCCTTCCGACCCTGCTCCCATCCCATGGGAGCGTGCTGGCGAAGAGTAACTGTGGGAGAGCTTCGTTGACGCAAGATCAGCGTGTGTACGAGGACCTGCTCCAAGCGAAGGACGTGTTCTCTCGCGCGCTGGAGCGCGCGCTTGGGTTCCCGGCGCCGGTTCCAGAGGCAGTTGCGGAGGTCCTCGCCCAGTCTTCAGAGGACTCTCTGAAGCTGCTGAAGAACTGGGTTGCGTTGCTGAATCTTGCCGTCACTCCCGCCAGGCTGCGCACCCTGCTCAGCCACGGTGCCCATCGCAGAGCCGCGGAATCGCTGCTTCGCTACTATGTCTGCCGCAACTCTACCGACGATGCTGACCGGGAAAAAGTGGACCTTGTGGCAAGTTTCCTTTACCGGCAAATCATGGCTTCGGCCAAGCCGGAACCGCACATTGATTGCGACCATCCTTCAGAATTCGAGGAAGAAATCTACGCCATCCTGGGCCTTGACGATGTCCCGGAGCTTCCCGCCGGGCACCGGGGGCTGGTGCGGGAGTTTCCTGCCATCCGGCAGGAGGTTGAAGAGTTCACCCACTTCGACGAGCTGATGGATTCCGGCGTGCTTCAACGCGTGCGCGACATCAAGGCTCGCTTCGGAACCTCGTTGTATCACCCACGTGTCCTCGCAACGTTAGCGGAATATAACCAGGCTTTTGGCCGTCGTTTCGATGATTTGTTTGGGCAGGCAACCCAGGAGATCAAGCATTTCCTTGCTGCTCTGGAGTCACATGAAGCCAGCCCGCTGCTGCCGATTGAGGACGGGGGTTCTGTGCAGCAGGTAACGGAAATGGACGAACACGAGGTTCTGCAAAATGAGTATGGCAGTGCTCAACAGGATTTTCGTAGGGTCTCGCGCCTGCGAAAGGCTGTAGGCCGCCGCAGCCGAATCGCAGCTAAGCCCGAGCCGGCTGCTGCGGCAGGAAAAGGGCACCGGGGAAAGCCATTGCCGCCGGCTTTCGGCATAGCGAACTCGACCATTGAGGAATCGCAGCTGTGCCGCATCCAGGAACAGATTCGCACTTTCGTACTGGCGTCCGAACAAAAAACATCCTGCGCGGTGCCGTTACGCAATGCAAATGCCGGGCTCAACGCGTCGGAAATGGAAGCCTTCCGAGCAAACTTTGGGGGCGAAAAAAGCTTCCGTGCCGACTGCGCCGCCGCTCTGCGAGACTCCGTGGCGCTCCAGGCTCGCATCAGCATGGAACTCCAGGAGATGGAGTCCCGGCTCGCTTCTGCCTACCTGTGGAAGCCCCACGCTACCTCGCTTCTGTGGTTGCTGCATCGGGCGCGGCTGGTTGAAGAGGCCTGCGAAGACGTTATTGTGATTGCCCAGCAGCGTGGGCTGTCAGAAAAGGTGACTGCCTTGGATACCTGTCTTCAGCGTCTGCGAACGCAGATGCAGGCAGTGGCGCATTTCCTGGAACGTGCGCAGGAAAAAACCGCCGAACTGCAAACCAGCTAGACCGGAACCTGCGTTCTTGCGAGCATTTGCATCGCCTGCCGCAAACGGTCCTGATTCAGAGAACTTAGCTGCTTAAACTGCACAGCCATACCGACGTAAGGGTGAGAGGCAATCACCTCTCCCCGTACATGCATCTGGACTCCGGCCACGTTCAGATTCGCCTCAACCAGCCGCCCTACGGATACAGGAGAGGGCATTTCGAGGTAGCAGCCTCCAGCTCCCAAATCACACAGCAGAGACCAGCGCCACGACTCTCCGCCAACCTCCCGAACTTGCGCCCTGCCCGTAGCACGGTAACGCAGACTGCTTCTGCGATTGGTGACGACCATCATGGATGAGTTCGAAACGGCTTGTGGCATTGCCGGCGCGGCGGGGACCAGGGTTACCTGCTCGATCACGGGATGGACCTCGGAAACCTCATCCCATATGCTTTTGCCCGGCTCCAGGCAACTGAGCCCTACCTGCCCCTCGTAAAGCGTGCTGGGCTTGCCAATCCACACCACCAGGAATCGGGCCTTCCCGCCGCGACCGCAGCGTATTCCGATGACCTCTCCGGGCTGCTCCCAGCAGTTCAGGCCACGCAGGCGAGCACCCCGGAAGCTGATATCCACCGTGGTCGCCGACTGATGAAAGGGACGACCGCTGCCGTTCAACCCAAACACCTGCACAACCTCATTTCTTACGCGACGTGGTTCGGAACGGCCATTCCTGATCTTCGAGTTCGACAAGTCGGTTCTCCCTTCCTGCACGGGGACCAAAGTTCCAAACTTCAAATCTGGAGAGCCTCCGCATCAACTGAAGTGCTCCCCCCCAATCAGGAGGGTACGACCAGCCGCCGCCCGAGTCATGATCCCGGGCGTAACCGCAAGATTGATTAGAGGTAACCCGGAGGCGCGTTACCGCTTTGTGGGTCCCCGGACGGAAGGGAAGATTGGAGCATTTGTTCTACGGTTACGAGCGCGTAGCCATGGTCGCGAAGCCGCGGAATCAGGCGGTCCACTGCCTGCACCGTACCCAGCCGGTCGTTGCCAGTGCCGGCGGGAGAGCCATCATGCAGGAGAACGATCTCTCCTCCTTGAAGGCCTTGCAGAACGTTGGCCTCAATGGCCTCCGGGGCTTGCGTCTGCCAGTCCTTGCCGGCAGCCGCCCACAAGATCGATTGCAATCCGCGCTCGCGTGCCACCTATAGCACCCCAGGCCGGCGCCCGCCATAGGGAGGACGAAATAGCACCGAGGGCCGCCCAATGATTTCCCGCAATACCCGGTCGCAGCCCTCGATCTCCGCGCAGATCCGCGTAGCAGGCAGCAGCGTGAGCAGCGAATGCGTGAAGGTGTGGTTGCCAATGGAGTGTCCTGCGCTGGCTACGGCACGCGCGATCTCCGGATGATGCTCTACCGCTCTGCCTATCATGAAAAACGTGGCGCGAACCTCATGCCGCGCCAGCACTTCAAGAAGGCGCAGTGTACAAGGATCGCTGGGCCCATCATCAAAGGTCAGCGCCAGCCGTCGTGAAGGTAGCGTGTCACGAACGACGGTATGCCCATAGAGTTGCGACCGTGGGCCCATGGTGTGATATCCAGCGAATACCAGCGCCGCCGCACCTGCGAGATAGGGAAGCACGTGAAGATTGTAAACAGTTCCGGCTTCGGTCCCCTGATTCTTGATTCAGCTGCACGTATAATTCGCTTTTTATTCGCTTCACTCCATGTATAATGCGCAAGCACAAGTGAAACCTTCCCCGGCAGGGATGGCGCGCCGCGCTCCTTCGGGGCCAATCCACAGGAGCGTCCATGGCTGACGAACGATCCCGCGCAATCGACCTCGCACTGACCCAGATTGAGAAGCAATTCGGCAAGGGCTCCATCATGCGGCTGGGCAATAAGGAAGCCATTCTGCCGGTTTCCGTGATTTCCACGGGCGCGATCTCCATTGATGCCGCCTTGGGTGTGGGTGGGCTGCCGCGCGGACGCGTAATCGAGATCTTCGGCCCGGAGTCCTCGGGCAAGACGACCATTGCCTTGCAGGTGATCG
Organism: Candidatus Korobacteraceae bacterium; assembly: GCA_050183935.1. Taxonomy (GTDB): domain Bacteria; phylum Acidobacteriota; class Terriglobia; order Terriglobales; family Acidobacteriaceae; genus DASZRZ01. The sequence goes on from JBFXAV010000063.1 coordinate 6,993, forward strand.
CTGAGGCCCAGAAACAGGGAGGCATGGCCGCCTTCGTGGACGCCGAGCATGCACTGGATCCCGCCTATGCCAAGAAGCTGGGCGTGGACGTGGACAACCTGCTGGTTTCGCAGCCTGACTATGGCGAACAGGCACTGGAAATCGCCGAGGCGCTGGTGCGCTCCGGCGCCATTGATGTGCTGGTGGTGGACTCCGTTGCAGCGCTCGTCCCCAAGGCCGAACTGGACGGCGAGATGGGCGACAGTCACATGGGCTTGCAGGCGCGCCTGATGTCACAGGCGCTGCGCAAACTTACCGGGATTGTTTCCAAGTCGCGCACCAGCCTGATCTTTATCAACCAGATTCGCGAAAAAATCGGCGTCATGTTCGGGAACCCGGAAACCACCACCGGCGGCCGCGCTCTGAAGTTTTATTCCTCCATGCGCATCGACATCCGCCGCATTGCAGCCATCAAGGAAGGCGACGTAGTGATCGGCTCGCGCACCAAGGTAAAGGTGGTCAAGAACAAGGTTGCGGCGCCATTCCGTGAGGCTGAGTTCGATATCCTTTATGGCGAGGGCGTTTCGCGCGAGGGCGACATGCTCGACTTGGCTGTGAATCACAATATCGTGGACAAGTCCGGCTCCTGGTTCAGCTACAAGGGCGAGCGCATCGGCCAGGGCCGCGAGAACGTGCGTACCTTCCTGAAAGAGAACAAGGACATTACCGCGCGCATCGAGGCAGAAGTCCGTAAGACACTGGGTATGAACGTCACGGAGTCCAAGACGCAGGCGGCCGCCGCCCCTCAAGCATCTGCGGCAGCCGAGGGCCCGCGCGCAGTGCCCTCGCCCCGGCGCTAAAGCGGTCTGGGCTGGTTGTTGCAGCAGTACATGCAGATCACCGAAATCTATCGCTCCCTGCAAGGGGAATCCTCATTCGCTGGCTTGCCATGCACGTTCGTGCGGCTCACCGGCTGCAATTTGCGCTGCTCGTGGTGTGACAGCGAGTACACCTTCCACGGCGGGGTCCGCATGACGCCGGAGGAAGTCGAAGCTCAGGTGCTTCGCCTCAGCCCAGCACCTTCACTGGTGGAGATCACTGGCGGAGAGCCCCTGCTTCAGGAGCGGGAGCTTGTCCCTTTCATGCAGCGCCTGCTGGCCCTCGGCTACACACTGCTTCTGGAAACCAGCGGCGAACGCCCGCTGGAGAATGTGCCCTCCGAAGTCCACAAGATTGTGGATGTGAAGTGCCCTCAGTCGGGCGAAGGCGACACCTTCCGCAGAGAGAGTTTGCGCTGCCTCACGCAGCGGGACGAAGTAAAGTTCGTACTTGCTGGCCGCCAGGATTACGAGTTTGCCCGCGAGTTTTTGCGTCAGCACCACCTGGATGAGCTGGCCGCCTCCGTGATCTTCTCTCCGGCATTTCGCAAAGACGCCAGCGGAGCCCGCGATGCCTCCCACTGCCTGCTTGACCCCGAAACCCTCGCCAACTGGATTCTGGAGGACGCACTGAATGTACGCCTCGGACTGCAACTCCATAAGTTCATCTGGAACCCTGCATTGAAAGGTGTATAAAGCCATCGCCTTGAAGGTTTTTGGGCGGCAGCGCGCGATGCTCTTCTACCCCATGTCCATTCTTCACAATCCGTGGCAAGCTTTTGATCAGCCATGAGCACCCAGGAGCGAGTTAAGCCCCAGGCTGTAGTCCTTCTCAGCGGAGGTATGGATTCCTGTGTCTGCGCTGCGCTGGCTGTCCGCGACTACGATGCTGCCGCGTTGCATATCC
>JBFXAV010000064.1:0-8743 GCA_050183935.1 Candidatus Korobacteraceae bacterium
TTCGTTACGAGTAGCACGACCAACCCTGAAGCCCGGTCCCGTAACCACGCCTGGAAACCACGGTAATTACGCCTTTTGCGAAAAGATTGGTGGTTCGTGTCATGATAGGAAGGTGTTGAGTCCTCAGTGACCGTTTTGCCGGTCTGTTGACAAGGGCTTAGTGATTGCGTCTTTAAGGGAAGTGCCTGCATCCAATGGAACAGCCGGAAGAAATCCTACGGGTTGAGAACCTGAGGAAGGTCTTTCGGTCAGGCAACTCCGACCTTGTGCTCTTTGAAAACTTGTCCTTCCGGGTAAGGAAGGGAGAGATGCTGGCTTTGGTGGGAGAATCCGGCGCCGGGAAAAGCACCTTGCTGCACGTTCTGGGCACGCTTGATAGTGTTTCCGGGGGTGACATATACTGCGCCCAAGAGAAGCTGCAATCGTTGTCTGATGAGGCAGCCGCTGACTTCCGGAATCGCAGCATTGGATTCGTTTGGCAGTTCCACCATCTGTTGCCGGAGTTTACGGCCCTGGAGAATGTGGCCATGCCACTGCTCCTCCGGGGAAGACCCCGAAATGAAGCGGAAGTGGAAGCAGCACACTGGCTCCGGGAAGTGGGGCTGGAAGCGCGAGCTCACCACCGCTCAGGAGAGCTTTCCGGCGGAGAGCAACAGCGAACGGCGCTTGCCCGTGCCCTGGTCACCCGCCCCGAACTGCTGCTGGCAGACGAGCCAACCGGCGACCTTGACACTCGAACCGCTGAAACGGTGTTTGCATTAATCGCGCGGCTCCATCGCGACTACCGGTTGACCTCTTTGATTGCGACTCATAACCTTGCGTTTGCCCGCCGCTGTACCCGCGTGCTGCGGCTGGAGCACGGACAACTCATTGAAGTTACACCGGATCTGCTGCCGGTCTAGGTTCCAGGCATTGCACGACCCGCCGCAGTGGCGGATGATGAACATAAGTTTTTAAGAGCGGAGGAAGCGCAGAAGGAAGAAGGACAAGTCTATACGCGGCGCTAACAGGCGCCGTAAGGCGATCAAAGCCGGTCTCGGCGGGAAATCCGCCGCGCGCCCGGAGCCTCAAAACAGGCGCTGCGGGCATGCGTCAGGCACCAGGACGGGAGGGCAAGCCGGCAAGGGTACCGGGCCACAGGAGCATTCGCCCCGGCAAACATCCGGAGGCAGGTGAGCCTGAAAGCTTTAGAGAGGAAAAGATGTTCGAACGCTACACGGAGAAAGCCCGGCGCGTAATCTTTTTTGCGCGCTACGAAGCCAGCCAGTTCGGTTCTCCCTACATCGAGACCGAGCATTTGCTGCTGGGCCTCCTGCGCGAGGACAAGGCGCTTACGAACCGGTTCCTTCGGTCGCACGCGTCGGTTGAATCCATTCGCAAGCAGATCGAGGGCCACACCACCATTCGTGAGAAGGTCTCCACGTCCGTGGACCTGCCGCTGAGCAATGAGTGCAAGCGCGTGCTCGCCTATGCGGCCGAGGAAGCGGAGCGTCTCTCTCATAAGCACATTGGCACGGAACACCTGCTGCTGGGATTGCTGCGCGAGGAAAAGTGCTTTGCCGCGGAAATTCTGCACGAGCGCGGATTGCGCCTCTCCACGGTTCGCGAAGAGCTGGCTCGCAGCTCGCAGGAAAAAGCCCAGCCACAGCGCAACCGCGAGTCTTCCCTACTGAGTGAGTTTTCCCGCGACCTGACCCAGGCGGCTATGGACGCACAACTGGATCCACTGGTGGGACGAGATCAGGAACTGGAGCGCGTGGTACAGATTCTCTGCCGCCGCACCAAGAACAACCCGGTGCTCATCGGCGAGCCCGGCGTGGGCAAGACCGCCATTGTGGAAGGCCTGGCGCAGCGCATCGCCGACGGCGAGGTTCCGTCATTCCTTCAGGACAAGCGCATTCTTGCGCTTGATCTGTCGTTGATTGTTGCTGGAACCAAATACCGCGGACAGATTGAAGAGCGGCTCAAGACCATCATGAAAGAGCTGATGGAGTCGCAGAACGCAATCATATTTATTGATGAGCTGCACACGCTGGTGGGCGCGGGCTCGGCAGAAGGTTCTCTGGACGCCGCCAACATCCTGAAGCCGGCGCTGTCACGCGGTGAAATTCAGTGCATCGGCGCTACCACTCCCGGGGAGTACCGCAAGTCGATTGAGAAGGACCGCTCGCTGGAGCGGCGATTCCAGTCGGTGAAGGTTCCGCCTCCGGGCGAAAGCGACGCCATCAAAATTCTCGTCGGAATCAAGGACCGCTACGAGAAGTTCCACGCTGTGACCTATACGGACGAGGCCATCGAGTTCGCGGTTTCGCATTCCAACCGCTACATCCCGGATCGTTTTCTTCCGGACAAGGCAATCGACTTGATCGATGAGGCCGGTGCGCGCGTAAAGCTCCGCCAGACCTCGCTGCCGGAAGAGATCACCGAGGTGCAGAAGCGGATCAAGTTCATTGTGCACCGCATGGAGAACGCCATCGCGAACCACGAGTTCGAGAAGGCGCGTTTTTATTCCGATGAGGAGCGCAAGGAGCGCGAGAACCTGCGCGCACTGCGCGAGAAATACCACCTCGACGACTCGGCTACCGGAATCGTTGCCCGCGAGGACATCGAAGACGTGGTATCGCGCTGGACCGGAGTCCCCATCACTTCCATTAAGGAAGAGGAGCAGAAGAAACTCCTGCGCATTGAAGAAGAGCTGCACAAGCGCGTCATCTCGCAGGAGAAGGCGATCTCCGCGCTGGCGAGGGCCATCCGGCGCTCGCGCGCAGGGCTCAAGAGTCCCAACCGCCCGATTGGTTCCTTCCTGTTCCTGGGGCCGACCGGCGTGGGCAAAACCGAAGTCGCGCGCACCCTGGCGCAGTTCATGTTCGGCACGGAAAAATCGCTGGTGCGCTTCGATATGTCCGAGTTCATGGAGAAGCACTCGGTCTCCAAGCTCATCGGATCGCCTCCGGGATATGTGGGCTACGAAGAGGGTGGCCAGCTTACCGAACGCGTGAAGCGTGCTCCTTATTCGGTCGTGCTGCTGGACGAAATTGAAAAGGCGCACCCGGATGTCTTCAACATCCTGTTGCAGGTGTTTGAGGACGGCCAGCTTACCGATGGCCTGGGCAACACCGTGGATTTCAAGAACACGGTGATCATCATGACCTCGAACATCGGCGCACGGCATCTTCAGAAGCGGCAGGGCCTGGGCTTCCACGTCACAGCAGACGCATCGGTGCAGAAGGACGTTGAAGAACTGGTGAAGCAGGAAGTGAAGCGGGTGTTCAACCCCGAGTTCCTGAACCGGCTCGACGAGGTCATCCTGTTCGGCGCGCTGAGCGAGCAGGATCTGATCCAGATTGTGGAGCTCATGGTCGCCCAGCTCAACCAGAACCTGGCGCAGCGTTCCATCACCATCACGGTGACAGAGGAAGCGCGCAAGTGGATTCTGGAAAAGACCCTGATCGACCGCAACTACGGCGCTCGTCCGCTGCGCAGGGCCTTGCAGAAGTACATTGAAGACCCGCTCTCGGAAGCACTGATTCAGGGCACGCTCAACAAGCGGCCGGTGTTTATCGAGGTTTATCTCGAGAACAACCAGCTCTTCTATCGCCCGGTGGGCGAAGAGAAAGTCGAAGGCGTGCTGCTGTACGAGGGATAAGCCAGTACGAGTAGAAACTCAAAGGCCCGGCCATTATGGCCGGGCCTTCTATCTTTACGTGCGCCTGTGTGTGCTATGCGGCGCTCGACTGTAACGACCCAAGGAAGCTTGTTCCTATCGCACGCCCGGCTTCCATCAGGCTGTCCATTTCCGCTTCGGTGAAGGTACGGTCGGTTGCAGATCCAATCGCCAGCGCGCCGATGACGGCATCTCCGCGAAAAATCGGCATGGCCAGCGCTTCGCTGGTTCCCTCCATCTGCATGGAGCCACTGACTGCCTGGCGGCGCTCCACCGCCTGCCCGGATATGCCCTTCCCTACCGGGAGGGTGCGGAGGGCCTCGCGAAGACCTTCCGGAACGCCTTCACTGGCCGCAAGATGCAGCAGGCCGTCGGAATCGAGAACGTGGATGGCGCCGCCAGCAGCGGAAAAGCGGCGAACGATCTGCCCGAGCGCGCTGACAATATCGGGACACGATGTGATTTCCGCTTGCGAATACTGGGCAGCGTAGGTTGAAACAGCCATCTGCTTACCTCCAAAAGAGTTCGCCTGCGGGGGAGCCTATAAAGAGTAAGGTGCGGGCATAAGAGCGCTGGTTGTCCGCTTAGCCTGAACGAGCCCGGTGGACACGCAACTCGCATCCCATTAAGCTCGGTGTGCAATGCCTGCTTGCAAGCTAGTCTATGACGAAAAGTATTTTCTGCCTATTGGATCGCACGTCTTTCCCGCCCGGAAGTACACGCTTGTGCATGACCGCCTGCTGAGCAGCGGAGTGGCCGCTCCGCAGGATTTCGTGGCTCCTCTGCCTGCTTCGGATGCTGACGTGCTTCGCGTCCATTGGGCTGAGTACGTCGAACGGCTGCGTACGGGAACGCTTTCGCTCCGCCAGCAGCAGCAGCTTGAAGTTCCGTACTCTCCTGAACTGGTGGATGCCTTCTGGCTGCACGCCGGAGGCTCGGTTCTCGCTGCTGAACTGGCCCTGCAGGACGGAATCGCCATCAACCTGGGCGGAGGCTTCCACCATGCGTTTCCCGACCATGGCGAAGGCTTCTGCATGATCCACGATGTTGCCATTGCCATCCGTCGCCTTCATGCCGACGGCAAACTACGGCATGCCATGGTGGTGGACTGCGACGTACATCATGGGAATGGAACCGCCGCCATTTTCCCCTCAGACGCAGGAAATCCGGCAAATGAGAGCGGCTCATCGAGTCGGCGTGAAGCTTCCACTCCTCCGGCTCCCGTGCTGCCGTCCGTGGGACCCAATGTCCTGGGGCGATCTGCCTCTCAGCCGCATCCTCCGAGCGGCCGTTCAACACACCAATACGCAAGCCCGCTCGAGGTGTTCACCATTTCGCTGCATCAGGAGAACAACTATCCGGCGTGGAAGCCGCCGTCATCCATTGATGTTGACCTACCCGATGGCATCGGCGATGAGCAGTACCTGGCATGGCTCGACAATGCCCTTAGCTCCGGGCTGCGTAAATTCGAGCCGGAGTTATTGTGTTACATCGCCGGGGCCGATCCTTACCGGGAAGATCAACTGGGTGGACTGGCGCTGACGATGGAAGGACTGAAGCGCCGCGATGCGCTGTTGTTCCGCGTAGCCCATACTCGCGGGATTCCCGTGATGGTGACCTTCGCCGGAGGTTACGCCATCAACGTGGAAGATACCGTGACGATCCACTGCAACACGGTGGTTGCCGCCCAGGAAACCTGGGGCAATTCCGGAAGTTAAGCCAGAATTGCGGGTTGGCTTCGCCTGTGCGTAAGTTCTGTTTTTGCGAATCGAAAGGATTGCAGGCCAGTGCGGCCCCTTTTGTAACGTGCGTGCATCCGCACCGGTGTTGATACTGGTGCCCTTATGGCTCGCTTTCCCCAACCTCACGCCCAAGTGCGCGCTGCTCGCGTTTTCATGCAAAAACCGATCCAGGCTGCCATCAAGGAAGGAAGCGGTACCGTCCATGGCCTGGTGGAAACTCTGTCGGAGACCGGTGGCCGTCTCCGTTTGACTGCAAAGATCGAAACCGGCTCTCTGGTTGAGGTCGCCTTGCGTGTAAACTACTCCGCAGTCCGTGCCGTCTGTGAAATGCTGCCCCCGCTGGGAACTCGCAAGGGAACCCGCGGATACGTCCAGCCATTCCGCTTTATTGCGTTGGCCGACGAGGACCACCAGGGGCTGTGCCAGGCGCTAGCGAAGTTCCGGACGCAACAGAACGCTGGAGGTTGATTTGAAGAAGCTGCTGACGTGTTTGCTTGCGGTGTCCCTGGCTGCGGCGACGCCGCTCTCCGCCCAGGAAAAGGAGCAGGACCGCCTTGAGGATGCCGGGGATGTGCTGAAGGCCATTCTCGATATCCCGGACAACATCCCGCAGGAGCTTCTGGATAAAGCCGAGTGCGTGGTGGTGCTGCCCTCGGTGAAGAAAGGAGCGATTGGCATTGGCGGCAGCTTTGGGCGGGGCGCGATGACCTGCCGCTCAGGCGAAAAGTTTACTGGTTCCTGGAGCGCGCCTGCCATGTATGCGCTTGAAGGCTTTAACATCGGCTTCCAGCTCGGAGGCCAGGCCACGGACTTTATTCTGCTGGTCATGAATCCCAAGGGCGCGGACTCGCTGCTCAAGAGCAAGGTCAAGCTCGGCGCCGATGCCGCCGCTGCCGCTGGACCCAAGGGCCGCACCGCCACGGCCGCCACGGACGCGCTGATGCGCGCCGAGGTGCTCTCCTATTCCCGCTCGCGTGGCCTGTTCGCTGGAGTGTCCCTTGAAGGCTCCACCTTGCGTCAGGACAACGGCGCCAATGAAAATGTCTACGGGACGAAGATCACCGCGCGAGAAATTGTGCGCGAAGGCAAGGCCAAGACACCGGCCGCGGGACAGGCGCTGATTTCCCTGCTGAACCAGAAGAGTCCGACGAACCGCTCGGACCAATAAGTGCCGTAAGGACTTTTGTGAGAACAACTCTTTGCATCAGTTGGGTGAATGAGGAGTTATCAACAGTCGATGCCAGCGGCATTTTCTCAGTCGGGAGTAATGAACTCCTTCGCGTCCAGAACCAAAGTGCCTGAGTAGTGCACGAGTTTACGGTTTGTGCGATACGGACGGAATTTCCAATCTTTCACGCTTGCAATCGCGGTAGAGGTCAAGATTGGGTGCCCTCGCACAACAGAAATGCAGGTCGGCTTCCCGTTCGGTCCGATGACGACCAACAACTCTATTGTGCCTGCCAAGCGAGCGGCATGGCCTTGGAGCGTAATACGAGTTCGATTGACAATACGGGGCGACAAGGCTTCAGCGGCCATATGCACCGATTGTTTCGTGCAGGCCGGGAGACCCTCACCAAATAGAAAGACAGTCGCGCATATCAGGATCAAGACTCGCCGCACGTCTACTTAGACCCCGCAACAAGGTCCAGAGTTCCTTAAGAACGAACGTGCTATCCTCAACGAAGGAAGCGAAACAGCGTGCGGGGGTGCCGCCGCTCCGCAGGGCCGAACCCCGACGGTCCAGATAAACTCATAATCTCGGAATCATCCAAAATGTTTGAGAATCTCAGCGAAAAACTCCAGCGTGCCTTCAAGAACCTGCGTGGTCAGGGCAAGCTCACGGAAGAGAACATTGGCGAAGCCCTGCGCGAGCTGCGGCTGGCTCTTCTAGAAGCGGACGTAAACGTCACCGTGGTCAAGGACATCATCGACCACATCCGCGAGAAGGCACTGGGAACTGAGGTGATGACGGCGCTCTCCCCGGCCGAGCAGGTAATGAAGATCGTGCGCGACGAGCTGGTGGCCGTCCTTGGCACCGACACAGCCAAGCTAAAGACCGCATCGCAGCCTCCCTCGGTGATCCTGATGGCAGGATTGCAGGGTTCCGGTAAGACCACTACCTCCGGCAAGCTGGCGGCATGGCTCAAGAAGGGCGGACACCGGCCCATGCTGGTTTCCGTGGACGTGTACCGTCCTGCGGCCCGCCAGCAGCTTAAGGTGGTGGCCGAAGCTATCAAGGCCAACATCTACGAAGGACATGTGGAGGAGGCGAACACCGCCACGGTGGAAAGGCTGGCCAAGGAAGCCCGCCGCGACGCCGTGAACTCCGGCTGCGACGTACTGATTGTGGACACTGCAGGCCGACTGCACATTGACGAGCAGCTCATGGAGGAGATGCAGTCGCTCAAGCGCCTGCTGAATCCGCAGGAGATCCTGTTCGTGGCCGATGCCATGACCGGGCAGGATGCAGTGCGCTCCGCCGACGAATTCCACAAAAAGCTGACGCTGACCGGCGTGGTTCTCAGCAAAATGGATGGCGACGCCCGTGGTGGCGCCGCTCTCTCCATTCGTCACGTTACCGGCGCTCCGGTAAAGTTCATCGGCATTGGAGAAAAGTACGACGCCCTGGAACCGTTCCATCCCGACCGCATCGTTTCCCGCATTCTTGGCATGGGCGACATCCTTTCGCTGATCGAGCGGGCCGAAGAAAAACTGGACAAGAAAAAAGCCGAAGAGTTCACCGCCAAGGCACTCTCGGGGAGCGGCTTCAGCCTGGAAGACTTCCGCGATCAGCTTCGCCAGGTGAAGAAGATGGGGTCGCTCCAGAGCATCGTCAAGATGTTACCCAGCATTGGTCCGTTCGCGGGGATGCAGAAGGCCGCCGACAACGTAGACGAAAAACAGCTCACGCACGTGGAAGCCATCATTAACTCCATGACGGCGCATGAGCGCCTGCACCATGAAGTGATCAATGGCAGCCGCCGCAAGCGCATAGCCCGCGGCTCCGGCACCAGCGTGCAGGAAGTCAATCAGGTGCTCAAGCAGTATGCCCAGATGCGCAAGATGTTCAAGGACATGGGGAAGGCCAGCTTCGCCCGCAAGCTGGCGGGCATGAAGTTCGGGGGATAGTTCCACACAAACCTATCTATAATTTTTCCTTCCAGACGCCCCGCTGTAGTGACCATTGGCAGCATCTGAGTAGAAGTGCATACCACGGCGCTGGATGCAAGTTCACCGGAGACCACCCTCCCGAGCCATGATGTCAGCGGCTCCGCTGGCGAGCCTTCTCAGGAAAATGCTCCTTCAGAATCCAGCCTGCCAACGACTGTCGACGCTC
>JBFXAV010000065.1:0-8717 GCA_050183935.1 Candidatus Korobacteraceae bacterium
GACCTGGGCCTGATCTACGAGGTGCAGATCGAGAATGAGGGCGACGTGGTGGTCAACATGACGCTCACCGCCCAAGGCTGTCCGTCGCACACCGAAATTAGCCGCGACGTACGCACCACCCTTCTGAGCACTCCCGGCGTGAATAACGCGAAGGTCAACGTGATATGGGATCCGCCCTGGACCCCGGAGCGCATCAGCCCCGAAGGACGGCAGAAGCTGGGAATCGAGGAGTAGCAACGTTTCATGAGAAGAGGCGAGGCGGACGGAGGTGTCCGCTCCCACATATTCTGGATACCGCCCTCCCGGGCGAAGACGTAGCAGAGCTACGTCTCTACTCTCGATCGAGAGACTCACCATCCTTGCGCGTTGCGAATCCTGCTGTACAGACGGAGCTTGGTTTCGTCGGAGCCTGCGAACAAATCCTCCGGCTCCTTGCGCACAAACTTCACCATCCCTTTGTAAATTTCATCTGCCTGGTACTGGTTCAGGCTCATCCCAGCCAGATATTGGAGGCGGAGGTTGCGGTCGCGGTTAATCGCAGCATCCCGCAGCCAGGGTTCCAGGTCATCCTTGCGGCCCGCATAGGTGGAGAACAGGTCCACGGCGGAGTACATGCGAATATCGCGCAACGACTTGGCCAGTGGCGCGTACTCCGGGCGCTCAAGCTTTGCCTGAATGGCGTCCACATCGATCGAGCGAGGCTCCATTTGCGCCATGAGCACCAAATCATAGCCCTGGCCCTCGGTGGTGTTCGCCCACACAACGCCCGCGGGAAAAACCTCCAGGAAGGTAGCAATTTCGCTCTTCACCGCTTCGGTGTTGCTCTCGTAAAGCTGAACGAACAACGTGATCACCCCGCCGGGGTTCAGTCGTTGCTTCGCCATCTCGAAAAATTCTTTCGTATAGAGCATTGCCGCACCCTTGACCCAGGGATCGAGCGGGTCGGAGGTGATGGCATCGAATTTTTCGTCCGTGGTTTCGACGAAGTGGCGCGCATCGTCGATCACCACCTTCACCTTGGGATTGCGGACCACATCAAAGTTGTGCTCGCTGAAGTAGGTGGAAACCACGCGCGGCACCAGCGGCTCGATCTCCACAATCGTCTGCTCCTCGACCGCCGGATCAATGGACACCGCACCTGCCGTTACCCCTGCGCCACAACCGATTACCAGTACCTTGCGCGGATTCTCCGGAATCAGCGTCGTCAGGTGGCCGAGCATGCGTTGCAGGCGCATATCCTGCGGCTCGCTGGAAGCCTGAATTTTGCCAGCATTGTGATAGTTGCGAACGCCGTAGGAGGTTTCGGTAACCGCCACTGCGGCATTCACTCCTTCACCAACGTAGATCACTTTGCCCCAGTCGGAACGTGTGGCAGCAAAGCGGCCATAGGCCACCAGCAGCCCTAGCAGCGGCGGAACACTGCGCGCCAGCAGGCCTGTATAAACGATGGCAGCCAGCAGAGCAACCGTTCCTGCTGCATTCCAGCGAATCCTGGAAGCGCTCTCACCCGCCAGTGTGGTCTCCAAGACTAAGAACGCTGAAATAAACGAGATCACGATCAGCACCTGCTGAGCATGGGAGGTACCAATCCAGGGAACTATCACGAAACTCATGACCATTGATCCCACGATGGCGCCTACGGTATTCGCCGCATAGACTCCGCCGGCCAGGCGGCCAGCGTCCTGATCTTTGGTGGCCACCGCGGCTAGCGCCAGCGGGAAGCTGGCTCCCCACAGGACCGCTCCGGGCAGCACCACCCACATGCAGCGTGCCAGGTCGAGTTGCAGCGTGAACCACGGCGAGGTGGCAATAGAAGGATCTATAGGCCAATAAGGCAGCGACTCCACCAGGTTGTAGGCAGCCCAGGCGATAGCGGCGCACAGCAGCAACTGGCACCATGCCAACGCCCTCCGGGGAGAGGCTGCGCCCCGAGCGAGCGCAGCGCCTGCCGTGCTTCCAATACCCAGGCCGACCAGGAACACCGCCAGGATCAACGCGAAGGTATAAACCGTCCCGCCGAAGTGCAGCGAAAGAAGGCGAGTCCACACTACCTCGGCCCCCAGCGCGGTCATGCCGGAGAGCGCGATGCTTGCGTAAATCGAGCGTTTTGCCGGATTCAGAAGTGCCTTCGCCGTGTCCTCCTGCGGCTGGTGCGAGGTGCGCGAGGCCAACAGGAATGCGACCAGTGCTACTGCCACATTGATTGAGACAGCAACCAGCGTGGCTATGGTGACGTCAAAGACCCGCAGCAGGTAGAAGCCGGCAAGCAGGCACCCCAAAACGCCTCCGGCGATGTTACCGCCATAGAAGAACCCGAGCCATGCAACTCCTTCCGGCGTGGACTTGACCCAGCGCGCGATTGCGGGAAGCGTCGCTCCCATCAGCACCGTGGGAGGCAGCAGGCACACCCCGGCGGCGATGGCACGCAAGACAATCCCGGCCATTCCGGTTCCCGCCCACGCGCTGTATGCTCCCCCAACCAGCGGCATGCCCAGCAGGATCAGTACGCCAAGTGCGGCGATCCCCGCTTCCAGCGCAGCGTATACGCGCAACGGATGCTGCTGGTCGGAAACCAGACGCGGCAGCAGCAGGCTGCCCAGGCACATTCCGCCCATAAACGTCCCCAGCAAAATGCCCAGAGAAATTGAGGACGACCCGATCACCAGTTGCAATAACTGGAACCAGACAATTTCGTAAATCAGGGCGGCACAGCCGCTACCGACAAACAGGACCACAAGTCCCGGCAGAAAACGACGAGGGTTCATAAATTTATGGGAAAGAGAGCCGCAGCATCATAAGGCATTTTTCAGGAATGCGGAAACGCGCACTATTAGTGAGTTGCTGGCTTTACCAAGGTGCGAGATGGCGGTATTTCCACGCGATGGCCACCAGCATGGCTACGACGACTGCAAGGAGGAACTCAATCCGAATGCCCAATCAGACCTCCAGCAACTCCTCAGCATCCAAGGCGGCCACCCCATTTATTCCCCAGCAACTCGCTAAATAGGACACCACCGGGCTTCTCGCCAGCGTTCCGTTGCAGGTTAAACAGGTGCGCTACTGAAGTGGCTTCCCAGCAATGGTGGCATCGCGGATTGCCATGGCCATCATTTCGTTTTGCCCTCCGCCACGTCCACCGCGCCCGCGGCCTCCGGAATTGGACGTCTGAGGATTTGGCTGTGCTGGAGGCAGTCTGCAGGCGTAGACCCAGGTGGCCACGCTATCGCGGCTCAGATTGGCAACGGCGTGGGTGGTAATACCATTCGGAGGCGCGAGAAACGCGGTGTGCGCCGGCATGGGGCGAATCTCGCTGCCGAGGAACATGATTGCGTCTTCATCGCTGATCTTGGTCCATATCTCGGACTGACCCGGCGAATGCGCGTGCGGTCCACCCATGACCATGGGCGCCAGGTACACCAACAGGAAGCGGTCATAGCGTCCCAGGCCGTCGGCGGAAGTAAAGACGTGCTTGGCCATGTGGTTCCAGTGGCCATTCTTCTCCTGGAAAGGAAGCTTGTGCACGTCGCGCACCAGGATATCCTTCACCGGCGTCACATCCGCGTCTGGGGTCCACGAGATCATCAGCATCTTCAGCGGCTTATCGGTAGTGTTCACGATGCGGTGCTGAAGGTTCGGTGGAACCAGCAGCGCCAGACCTTCATGCAGGTCCCAGAACTGCTTGCCATTGTCGATCTTTCCCTCGCCGCTCTCCACGTAAAAAAAGAACTCCTGCGGATACTGCACGCGGGGAGTGGCGTTCTTGCCCATGAGCGTGGCCAGTGCGACTTCCTGGTGGAACTCGAGCACCGCACCGGGCTCTCCCGGCTTGTAAGGATCTCCAGCGCTCAGGATGCGGCGCGTAAGCATGACTTCGTGCGAGACGCGACTAATGGAGCGGTCGGCGCTCCCAATGAAACGGTCCACCACTACGCCGGAGCGATCGTTGGAAGGGTTCTCGCGCGGCGGGGAAGTGGGGGATTGCGCTGGGTTCTGCTGGGCGAAGAGCGTGCCAGCGAACACGATCAGGATGAGTATTCGAGCATGCAACATGGCAATTCCTCGGAGCCTGAATGATCTGGTACAACCGCAGGCTGCCGGAAAGCAATCAAGGCGGCCCACAGGTCAAGCGGCAAAACTCTATCACCTGAGAAAACAGGATGGTAGCAACTTAGACTGGGGGGGAACCCAAGAGGCCTTTAATCATCATTACGCTAGGCTCGCCGCCTTCTCGGCAATCAATCTGGCGATTTTCTGCACGAAATCCGCTAGCGGCACAGTCTCCGTCTTCTCTTGTCCACGGGTGCGGACGTTCACCGTATTCGCCTCCGCCTCTTTGTCTCCCACTACCAGCAGGAATGGGACCTTCTGCAACGCATGCTCACGAATCTTGGCGTTCATTTTCTCGTTGCGGCCATCAATCTCGACGCGTACTCCGGCATCTTTCAACTGCGCGCCAACCTTGTTCGCGTATTCCAGATGACGTTCACTGATCGGGATGACCACGGTCTGCACCGAAGACAACCACACCGGGAAGGCTCCGGCATAGTGCTCGATCAATACGCCGAAGAAGCGCTCGATGGAACCATAGAGCGCACGATGCACCATGAGTGGCTGATGGCGCTGGCCGTCTTCGCCCACATACTCCAGTTCAAAACGTTCGGGCAGGGTGAAGTCGAACTGCACGGTTGAGAGTTGCCACAGGCGGCCGATGGCATCCACGAGCTTTACGTCGATCTTGGGCCCATAGAACGCTGCTTCTCCGGGAATGACTTTGTATTCAATTTCGCGTCGCTTGAGGGCCTGCTCCAGCGAACGCTGTCCCAATTCCCACTGGTCATCGCGTCCGTGGTAGCTTTTGCGGTCGTTGGGGTCCCAGGTGGAAAGCTCCACCTGGAACTTATCGAAGCCGTAAACACGCAACACTTCGCGCGCGAAGTCGATACAGCCGATCACCTCATCTTCAATCTGCTCGGGAGTGCAGAAAATATGGGCATCGTCCTGCGTAAAACCACGCACGCGCAACAGACCATGCATCACGCCCGAGCGTTCGTAGCGGTATACGGTACCGAGTTCCCCCAACCGCACCGGCAAATCGCGGTAGCTGCGAAGCTGATCCTTGTAGATCAGGATGTGGAAGGGGCAGTTCATGGGCTTCATGCGGTATTCCGCATCATCCAATTCCATGGGCGTGAACATGTTCTGCGCGTAGTAGCCGGCATGGCCGCTGGTCTTCCACAAGTCAGTACGCGCCACGTGCGGGGTGAACACCAGCGAGTAGCCTCGGCGCAGGTACTCCTCGCGCATCCAGTCTTCCATGGTCTTGCGGATGATGCCGCCCTTGGGATGCCAGAAGATCAGCCCCGGCCCGGCCAACTCCTGAATGGAGAACAGGTCAAGCTGCTTGCCAATCAGGCGGTGATCGCGCTTCTTCGCTTCATCCTGCTGCTTGATGTGCTCGTCGAGGTCTTTTTTCGAAAAGAATGACGTGCCGTAGATGCGCTGCAATTGCGGATTCTTTTCATCTCCGAGCCAGTAAGCTCCGGCAATATTCAGCAGCTTGAAAGCCTTGATTTTTCCGGTGGACGGCAAGTGAGGCCCACGGCAAAAGTCGAGAAATTTTCCCGTGGTGTAGAAAGAAACGTTCTCTCCCGGCTTGGTGAACTGCTCAATGAAGTGCGCCTTCATGAAGTCACCTTCCTTGCGGGCGCGTTCCAAGGCCTGCTCACGGGGAACCATCTGGCGCTGGTAGGGAATGTTCTGCTGCGCCAGTTCCTGCATCTTGTTTTCGAGCCGCCCAAGGTCATCCGGAGTAAAAGGCTTTTCGCGGTAAAAGTCGTAGAAGAATCCGCTCTCCGTGGCCGGGCCGTGGCCGAGCTTGGTTTCCGGAAACAGTTCCAGCACCGCCGCAGCAAGCAGGTGTGCAGAGGAGTGCCGATAAACTTCCATAGCCTCGGGATCACGCTCGGTAACGATGCGCAGTTCCGTGTCCTGTTCCAGCGGGCGGTTCAGGTCAATAATCGCTGCTCCGCTCTTGGCGGCAATGGCGGCATCGGCAAGGCGGGGACTGATGGAACGGGCAATCTCTTCCGGGGTCGTTCCCTGAGGCACCACTTTTTCGCTGCCGTCGGGCAGCTTTACATGAATCTCTGGCATAAGAAACCTTACTGAAGGTGAACTCTGAGTTTATTGGAATGCCCGCATGGGGAGCAACGGGAGGTACTTCAGTTCAAAGCAGTGCTAAACGACGAGGTACGCAGATAAGGCATTTCCCATCCCTGAACAGCACACACGCAAATACCACTAGCGCCGCTGGCCTTTCACCTGCGCGCGCTTGCGTGTGGGTTCGGCGGCCTCTTCCAGTACCTGATCGACAACTTCATCCACGACGAACTGAGGAACCTCGGCGGCCGCTATTTTCGCCTTGCTGCCTCGGCTAACTTTCTTGGTCAGGAGCACCACTACATGGGCGATGGCGGCATTGTCCGTACCCATACCTTCCGGAGTTTTGGCTTTTACTCCCACGTCCCCGATGGCCACGCCAACCAGTTCAGCAACCCGCTTCTGGATGACCGCAGCGTGAGGAGTGATCTTCGGCGCGGCCAGGATCAGCGTGGAATCCACGTTTGCCACCGCGTATCCCTTGTGTTGAATCTGCCGCATGGCCTCGCGCACGAACACGACGGAATCCGCACCCTTCCAGCGCGGGTCCGAGGGCGGGAAGAAAGTACCAATATCTCCGGCAGCCACCGCGCCCAGCAAGGCGTCGGTCAAGGCGTGCAGCAGCACGTCTCCATCGGAGTGTCCCGCCAGACCGCGCGTGTGCGCAATGGCCACCCCGCCAATCTTCAGTGGCACGCCGCGCTTGAATTCGTGGGAATCCCACCCATATCCAATTCTCATTTGAAAATCCGTGGCTAGCTTTTCATCTCCTGTTGCAAGTAGAACTCCGCTAACTGCACATCCCCGGGCGTGGTGATCTTAAAATTCTTCGCTGTGCCCATCACCACCGCCACTGTGCCTCCCGAGCGCTCGACCAGAGCGGCTTCATCGGTGCCGGTAAAGCCGTCCCGCTGGGCTTCCTGCATGGCCTGTTTCAGCACCGAATAGCGGAAGCCCTGGGGTGTTTGCACCAGGACGATCTGCTCTCGCGGGATGGTGGCTCGCACAATAGCGCCTTCGGCGGTGCGCTCCACCTGTTTGATGGTATCCACAGCGGGCACGGCGGCAATCGCGGCCCCGTGGCGTTGCGCGGCATCGATCACCTTCTGGATGATTTCCGCGTCCACGAACGGCCGTACGGCGTCGTGCACCAGCACCAAATCGCTTTCGCGAGCGTGAACCGCTTCCATCGCCCTGGCAACAGAATCCTGACGATGCTCTCCTCCCTCCACCACATGGATGGGCTTGGTAAGGTTCTCTTTAGCGACGCGGTCTTTCAGCGCACGGATTTCGGATGCCCGTACTGCCACGTAAATCTCGCTCACTTCAGGATGCGCCGCAAACTTACGCAAGGTGTGAATGACTACGGGAACTCCGCCAAGCTCCGCAAATTGCTTGGACATGCCGGGCCGGCCGGAAGCCGGCGCCATGCGTGTTCCCAGTCCCGCCGCGGGAAGTATCACAATCACGCTCATAAGGGGAGAGCAGTATAAAGGCCCGAGCCCCTGCCCGCCAGTCTCGCGCTCTGCAGCCGGCGCTCTGAGCTACCTGAAACCCATTTAGAATCTGGACATGGGGTTTCGCGCTGTTCTGGGCATGGCGCTGCTTCTCGCTTCAGCGGCTGGGCATGCTACTGCACAGCAGGCCGCTTCAGAGTCTCGCAATTTCCGCATTACCCCGTTGAGACCGGTGGAGGAGCTTCGCCGGGAAGCCCTCAATGCTTCGCCTCCGCCCCAGCCGGGGCGCCTAACAGCTCCTGATCTGGTGGAACTCACGCAACTTGATCCTGGTATCCGGCTCGACATCCGCTATGCCACTGCCAACAACTTCATGGGAGCGCCGTTTTACACAGTGGCAAGGGCATTCCTTCAGCGTCCCGCCGCCATGGGCGTCGCTCGCGCCCACCGGGCGCTTACCGCCAAGGGATACGGTTTGCTGATTCATGATGGATACCGGCCCTGGCACGTCACCAAGATGTTCTGGGAGGGAACGCCGCCGGAGATGAGGCAGTTCGTCGCCGATCCTGAAAAGGGCTCGCTGCACAATCGCGGCTGTGCCGTAGACCTTACGCTTTACCATCTTGAGACTGGGGATACCGTGGAGATGCCCAGCGGCTACGATGAACTGAGCGAACGGGCTTATTCCGACTATGGGGGCGGGACCGCAGAGCAGCGACGGCTCCGTGACCTGCTGCGCAGCAGCATGGAGGCCGAGGGCTTCGCGGCGTTTCCGCTGGAGTGGTGGCACTTCAACTACGCGCCATGCGACTATCCGGTGCTGAACTTGCAGCTAGAGGACCTGCCCGCAACGGCGCGAAATCCGTGACCATGCCGCGAAGGGCTAGTTTGTGCAACTTTTGTACGGTCGGCGCATTATTACGGAGTAGGCGGTCTCAGGGCTGCTTCCCAGAGATACTTTCGAAAGAGGGGCTTATGCGAGCTTTCAGTTTTATTCCGCTACTGCTCTGCACCATGATTCTTCCTGCGATGGCGCAGGACGGGTTTTCCTCGACTGCATCTGTCGCATCCGTGAGCGTTGCCGACCTGCTCTCCGCCTAG
>JBFXAV010000066.1:0-8682 GCA_050183935.1 Candidatus Korobacteraceae bacterium
TTCACGCGAAGTCTCCGTCATTGGACTGGCGGAAGTAGTGCGTCACTTGCCGCGCATCTACTCGCGTTTCCGCCATCTGCTTCGCCAGGTAGATTCATGGAAGCCGGATGCCGCTGTGCTCATCGACTTCCCTGACTTCAACTTCCGACTGGCGCGAGCCCTGCACCAGCGCGGTATTCCGGTGATCTACTACATCAGCCCGCAGCTCTGGGCGTGGCGTTCCAGACGCATCGAACTGGTACGGCGCTATATCCACAAAATGCTCGTGATTTTTCCGTTCGAGCAGGAGTGGTACCGCCAGCGTGGCGTCGAGGCGGAGTTCGTTGGCCATCCACTTTGCGACGTCCCAGTTCCAGCAATCACCCGTGGAGAGTTCGCGCAGGCGCACGATATTGACCCGGGTAAAATATGGATTTCGCTGCTACCCGGTAGCCGCCGCCAGGAGTTCGCGCGCATTGCCCCTGCCCTGATACAGGCAGCACAGATTCTCGAAGCACAGGAGCAGGGTTCCCCGGATTTCGAGTTCCTGCTCCCGGTTGCGTCGACGCTCAGCCGCGAATGGGTACGGAGCTTCGTGCCCGAAGGGCTGAGGGTCACGTTGACCTCCGACGCGCGCGAAACCCTGCATCACAGCCGTGCGGCGGCAGTGGCCAGCGGAACAGCCACGGTGCAAACGGCGCTTGCCGGTGTTCCGTTCCTAATGGTGTACCGCGTCTCGCCTCTGACCTGGAGCCTCGGCCGCAGATTGGTGAAAGTGCCGCATTACGCCATGCCCAACTTAATTGCCGGTGAGCGTGTGGTTCCGGAGTTGGTACAGGAAAAGCTAACACCACAGGCAGTCTGCGCTGCGCTCCGCAACTTGCTGGCCGAAGGCCGCGAGCGTCAACAGATGATTGCCCGTTTGCAAGACGTACGAACCAGGCTGTGTGGTTGTGGTACGACCGTCTCCGGACGGGAGCCAGTGAGTGACCATGCTATCGATCGAGCCGCGACGGCGCTTCTGGCTGCGCTCAAATAACGGTTTCTGCGTTTCCTCAGAAAGCCCCCTTAGCATATTCTGGACCTGAACCCAGCGTCCTGGGCGCGCGCAACATTCCATCGCCTAGCGTGTTTCGTTAAGAAACGTTACTTCCAGGTTTGCGCTTTGCGCATCTCATCCTGGGGGAGCCGCCGTCTCGATGTTTCCCGCTGTGCATTCCCGCTCCGCAAAATACGCCTTAGCGACGGCCATGCTTCTGGCTGTTCTCTGTACTTTGATTCTGGCTCAGGAAGTCCCTACGTTTTCATCTACCGTCAACGTAGTGAACGTATTCGCCACGGTCCGTGACAAGCAAGGAAACATTGTGGACTCTCTCACCAAGGAGGACTTCCTCCTGGAAGAGGACGGCAGGCCGCAGACGATCCGCTACTTCAGCCGTGAGACCGACCTTCCCCTCACCCTCGGCCTCCTGGTGGATACCAGCTATAGCGTGGCGGATCAGCTCGACAATGAAAAGCGCGCGAGCGCGGCCTTCATCAACAAGGTCGTGCGCGATGGCACCGACTCTGCTTTCCTCATCCATTTCGACTCCGAGGTTGAACTGCTCCAGGACGTAACCTCATCCCGGCAGCAACTGCTCTCTGCGCTGGAGACTCTTCGGCCAACGAGCGCAGGACCGCCGGGCAGCGGCTATCCGGGTGGAAGCGGCAGGCGAGGGGGCGGAGGCACCCTGCTTTACGATGCGATTTTTCTAGCGTCGGATGAAATGATGAGGAAACAACAGGGCCGCAAGGCGCTGATCGTGTTGACGGACGGCTCGGACCAGGGCAGCCGTACGAATCTGCAAAGCGCGATTGAAACCGCCCAGCGATCCGATTCCATTGTGTACGCAATCTACTTCAAAGGTCAGGATTTCACTTACACGATGCCGCGGCGGCGCGGACCAAGCGGCTGGCCTGGAGGAGGACGACCAGGTGGGTGGCCCGGCGGAGGGTGGCCAGGTGGCGGATGGCCTGGACCTGGCGGCCGCTTCCCCTTTCAGTTGCCCGGCCTGGGGGCAGACGGGAAAAAGGTGTTGCAGCGGGTTTCACGCGAAACCGGCGGGCGGACGTTTGAGGTCTCCAGCAAACAGCCCATCGAACAGGTGTACGCGCAGATTGAAGACGAGCTTCGTAACCAGTACAGCCTTGGGTATAGTCCGGACCGCGATCCCGACAACAAGGCGCAATTTCACCGGATTCGGCTAAAAACCAGAAAATCCGATCTGGAGGTCCAGGCGCGCGACGGGTACTACGCGTCAACACCGCTTCAGAACAATGCCAGCCGTGGAGGCCGGGGAGATCCCTGATTTATGCCCTGGGTATACCCAACGGACTCGCCCATTTGGAATTCATCCAGTGACAACTTAGGCCCCTTTGCGGTGTTACAGTAGAGGGAACCGGAAGCAGCCGCTCCCAACGTAGCTGGCGTGCTCCAGAGGTTTTCGTACAGTTCGGAAGCATAATTGCGGCGACCGCCACCACGGGAAGCTGCGCATCTTGGATTCTGCGCTGTACGTCTAATGAACCTGGAGATCGCCCGGAGATTTTCATGTTTGTTGCACCCATCCTGAGGCGCCGACTCACCGGAGCCGTGCTCACGTTCCTGCTCCTCGCCTGCCTGCCAGCATTGGCCCAGACCCGGCAGCGCATTGACGTAGAGGACTACCAGATCGATGTCACCCTGGAGCCAACCACGCACCGGCTGACGGGGATCGCCAAGGTAAAGTTCACGGCACTTGATGACATCAGCACAGTAACGTTCGAGCTACATAATGGCCTCCGTCCCGGCAAAGTGACCGACGCCGCCGGGAAGGCGCTCTCTGTTGAGCGCGTCTCCCAGGATTCCACTATTCGCGTGCCACTGCCGGTCGCCATGACCCAGGGCCAGTCCAGCACGCTGACGTTTGAGTATGAAGGCACCCTGCACTCCGCCGATGACAGTCCTGTTCCCGGATTGCGGCTTGCCTATGTGGGCGAAGACTCGTTCCTGCTTTACGCCGGGCGCTGGTTCCCGGTGAACGGTTACGGAACCGACCGCTTTACCGCCACTATCCGCGTAAAAGCCCCGGAGGGATATACCGTCATCGGCAGCGGAGCGCAGACCTCAGCGACGGCTGCGCCAGCTACCACATCGGCTGCCCCGGCTCCTGCGCAGCAGGCAGACGCCAAGGCTCCCGCGCTGCGAGTGCGCGGCTCGGCAGCCAGGGCGCGCGCCGAAGGCGAAGACCGCGCCGCCGTTCCCCAGGCAAGCGGACGAACCAGCACGCATACCTTCGTCTGGGATCGCGCCAGCTTTCCCGGCACCATTCTTGCGGGTAAGTATTCCGTGAGCAAGAGCAACGCGGTTGGACTCAACCTGACCGTCTACTTCAGGCCCGAGCAAAAGGACCTGATGGGCGCCTATGCTGAGGCGGCAGTGCAACAGTTCCAATTTTTCACGGCGAATCTTGGTCCGCCGATGACGAACACCTTGAATGTGGTCGCACTTCCGGATGACACCGTCCCCTCGGCATGGGCTCCGGAGCTTGCCGCCATTGCCTCGCGCGCCATCTCCGAAAAGGTGAACTACAGGCTCATGGCCAATGTGATCGCTCACCAGTGGTTCGGTGTTGCCGTAAGCCCGGAGCGCCGCGAAGACTGGTGGCTGGCTGACGGCATATCACGCTTCCTGGAAGCTGCCTACGTCCGCAATGCCGCCGGAGATGCAGCGTTTGAAGAAGTCATGAAAGACCTTTCGGTAGGCGCCTTGGCCTACGACACTGTCCCGCTCTCCAGCGTGGGACGGCTGGATACTTTCTCTCCGGAGTTCCAGACGCTGGCGACCGACAAGGGCGCAGTGATCATGAACATGCTGCAGTGGGTCATTGGGGACGAAGCGTTCGCCAAGACCTTGCAGGATTTTGTAAAGCAGTACACCGGCAAGCCCGCCACTGTGGATGACCTCCGCACCATCGCCGAACAGCATTTCGGCGATCAGCTTGGGTGGTTCTTCATCCAGTGGCTGAACTCTACGGGCGCTCCGCAGTTCAACACCAAGTACACTGTGTACCGCGTGAACGAAGGTTTCCGCGTGGTCGGCGAGATTGCCCAGGACCTTGACCTGTTCCGCATGCCGGTGGAACTCCGCGTAGATACCGACGGCCGCAGCGAGATGAAGCGCATTGACGTGGTCGGGACCAACTCTCCGTTTACATTGGAAACTTTTGGCCGCCCACGGCGCATTGTGGTCGATCCCGGCAACCGAGTGCTGAAGAACTCCGACGAAATCAAGGTGCGCGCATCTATCCTGCGCGGCCAGGGCATGGTGCAGAGCGGAGATCTGGCAGGGGCGCTTGAGCAGTTCCAGCGCGCGCTGGAAGCCAACAAGATCAGTTCCCTGGCCCACTACCGCATTGCCGAGGTGTTCTTCCTCCAGCGTAATTACCAGGCCGCAGCCAATGCCTATCGCGAAGCCATCAGCGGAGACGGCGAGCCACGTTGGACTGAGGTTTGGGGCCACATTCAACTGGGCAAGATCTTTGATATTACTGGTCAGCGCGATCGCGCCACCAATGAGTATCGCCAGGCGCTCCAGACCCAGGACAATACCCAGGGCGCGCTCGACGAGGCTCGCAAGTATTTACAAGAGCCCTATCAGCGTGAGAACGCCCGCAGCAATTAGTTGGGATGAGACGTAGCAAAGCTACGTCTCTACATTCTGATCAAGACGCTATTTCCCTCGCCACTCACGCGCCAGCCGGTTCAGCAGTTCGGTGGGCGTGTGACCGTCGTGGACGACCACGCGATAACGCAGCGTCAGCGGCTTGCTGTGCTCGGCCAGCACCGGACCATTCGCAACGATCACCGGATTGAGCATCGAGAGGCTGCGCGAGCCATGCCACTTTGAGGCCGGGTTTGCAGGATGGTCGATCACCGCCGCTCCAGCAGTCTTTCCGTCCTGCAGGGTAATGGTGTAGTCGTACCAGTCTTTCATCGGCCAGTCGGTCTCGGCATTCGAATAGTGGGCGTTGGGCAAATCTACTTTGCCCTCGGGAGTCGCAAAGTAGAACTCGCCATCGTTGCGCGCCCGCACGCAGAATCCTCCGAACGCGTTCTGGTTTAAGTAGAGTTCCTGAGCGGGTGTAAGACGGTACTCGGCATCGATGACGAACGCGCCCTGCTCCTCCCTTACCGTAAAGCTGCCAGCCTCCTCCATCAGCGCGCGCGTGCCTGCCATCCACTCATTGCGGATTTCTACTCGTGCCTGCTTTGCGCTGGAGTCCACCAGTTTGACCTCACGGTTCTCGATCACGCGGTCCTGCACCGGGCCGTACTGTCCCCAGCCCCAGTAGTCGCCACGCGTGATGTTGAAGGTCTTGGGAGCATTCGGGCCGGAGGGTTTTCCAGGAGCACGAAACTCCATGGAGTGCCAAGCCAGGAACATGCCGCGATGATGCCGGTGGTCTCCTGGGGCAACG
This sequence comes from Candidatus Korobacteraceae bacterium, assembly GCA_050183935.1. Lineage (GTDB taxonomy): Bacteria > Acidobacteriota > Terriglobia > Terriglobales > Acidobacteriaceae > DASZRZ01. The sequence continues at coordinate 5,478 of JBFXAV010000066.1, forward strand.
GCGGTGACGGTCACTCCCGAAGGCGAATTCAGCGGATGGAAGTAGGCGGCGCTGGGCGCGGCCAGATTCGGCGTCTCGCCCTTCGTGGTCACGTAGCGCAGGGCCACTCGTCCGTCAGGCGTCTTCAAAGCCATGCCATGCGAGTCAGGTATAAGGGTCCATGCTGCGCCGCTTCCAGCTTGGAGTGGAGCAGAATGAACGAAGGCCGGTTTGGCCAGGCAAGTCATCAAGAAAATGACGGCAACTCTCGTAAATTGCATAAGAGCTTTCTCAAAAACTTCCGTCGAACCCAGCTGCACAATGTTGAACGCGGAAGCTAGTCAGGACCGATGCACAGCTATCGTACTGCGAACTCGAAGAAACTGCACCGTGAGGCGATTGAAGGATGGAAACCAAACCGCTCCATATTGGTCTGGCTAGCCTCGTAACGAAACAGTTCGAACACTCTTTTGGATGCGGGACTTCAGGGATGCTTCGGCGCGCTCAGGATGACTGGTGGATTGACGGAACTCTACTGCCCCGAGAGTTCTTCCTTTACCGCAACCACATCCAATTCGATCTCGACTTCATTCCCTGCCACCAGCCCGCCGTTGTCGAGCAACTTGCTGTAGTTGATGCCCCATTCCTGGCGATTGATGGTGACGCGGCCATCAAAGCCGGCTACGGTTTTTCCCATGGTGTTTTTCACCTTGCCGTTGAAAGTGAACGGAATGCGGACTTCTTTGGTTACTCCGTGCAGGCTCAGGTCGCCCACCAGCGCATAGCCTTCAGCGTTCTTTTCAACGCGGCGGCTGGCAAAACTCATCTTGGGATATTTCTCTACTTCAAGAAACGATGCGCTGCGCAGGTCTTTGTCGCGGGGCCCATCCTCAGTGTTGATGCTTGCTGTCTGGATCGTGACTTCCACCGACGACTTGGTCAGGTCGCTCTCATCCAGAAGCAACGTTCCAGAAAATTCCTTAAAGCGGCCGTGCACCTTATGAATGACCATATGCCGCACGGAGAATCGAATGGAAGAGTCGCCCGAATCGATGTGATAGGTATCAGCCGCGTGCGCTGCCGGAAACAGCAGTGCGGCAAACAGCGCCAGAAGAAGAGCAATTCTCATAGGGCCTTGGCGCCGGAGCACCGGCACTGTGGATTAGCAGATCACAAGTGTCGCACCCCTGCGCGAGTACAGCGTGTACAGATAGCCTAATGCAAGATGGCGGGCTGAGTCATCTCACCAGAGCAGAATCTCCAAATAAACCGCATCAGGAAATGAAGCAATTCGGGGTTGATAAATTGTGCCTACGATTTGTTGGCCGCCGATATCCAGCGAAGGGTCTACAGCTTGATGGTCGTGGGTGGCGGAGCTTCCCCGCCTGTCTTCGCTTCTTCCTTTCGCACAGCGGCTTCGGCAGCCTGAAATCCGATCTTCGAATGGGTGCCGTCGCAAAATGGCTTATTCACCGAGGCGCCGCAACGGCACAGAGAGATGCCGGGTTTGCCGGTCAGGTCATAGCGATTGCCGTCGGCGTCCACGAGCTCGACATTTTCCAGTCCCTCGACCCGATAAGGGCCATTTTTGCGGATGGTGATCTTTACCTGCGTCATTTATTTCTCCTTGGGATCAATCGTGTTGGATGCGAATGGCAGAAGCTCTGTGGGATCATCGTAGCACCTCGATCTTCAGAGCGCGGGACTAGAGGATTTCTATCCTGCTGAACGTCAATCCGCCCAGCTCTGCTGACTGTTCTTTGCTAACGCCCTTCCCCAGCACCAGCACGTGAAAGCGCTCGCCCATGCCCGCGGGCGTAGCCAGATGCTTGAGCTGCAGTGCAACCTTCGCGTGCTCCTGGGGCAGGCGGCATTCTTCAAAGGCATCGGCAAACTGATTGACTTCGCCAATGCCGATCAGGAACTGTGCTTGAGTCACCAGGCCCAGCATGTCGAGACCTGCGCTCTGAGCAGCGGCGGCTATCGCGGTGAAGTTCACGTCGGCGGTTATGTCCTGTTCACCAGGATTGTCGTATGGACTTGCGGTGATGCTGTGACGGCGAATGGACTTCAGGGTTCCGCGATGCCGCCCTGCAAGCTGCTCCTCGCGGGTGTAACCGTAGTCGATGAACAGGAGAAAGCCTTTCCCTTGTAGCGAGGCGGCAATCTCGGCGAACTTTTCCATTGCTGCGCTGCCTGCTTCGAGGCGCTCTTCAGGCTCAGGTTGTACGCTGAAGCGGTCAAGATACTCGAGCACTTTGGGACTTGTCGGGAGAAAGACTTCCGCCAGCCTTTCCTCCCGCAAGCCAATATGCAACTGGCCTTCGGTGGAAACAACCTCAACCGGGAGGGCGTCCAGAAATTCGTTGGCGAAGACAATGAATGTGCTGGCGGACGCCAGCGTTGGAAAGCGATCCGTGATGGACACCTTATTTGCGGCGGTGCGCTGCTGGAATCCTTCCTCCAACCTGGCACGCAGCGACGGTGAGATTTCCACCAGCGTGTAGTGGAGGGCCGCGAAGAACTCCGGAAACTTCTTCTCCGACCAGTCGAGCACGTCCTGCGCGAACAAGCCACGGCCGGGACCGAGTTCGATTAGCTCCAGGCGGTCAGGACTTCCCAGGCATTGCCACATCTGCTGAAACTGGCGGGAGAGCAGGCGGCCAAACAGAGCATGCACATCGCTCGATGTGTAGAAGTCTCCGGCTTTGCCGAACTGCTCGCCGGTCCCGGTGTAATAGCCACCAACGCCCTGCCCAGGGTCGCCATAGAGACAGAGCTCCATGAAGCGGGAGAACGGCGTGGGGCCCTCGCGCCGGATAAGACTTTGAATGTGCTCCCGAAGCGTCACGCAGAATCATTTAACCACGCGGCTCACCCACGCAGCGGACGCGGACCGGCGTCGGCGTGGTTATCGCGGCTCTGGGGTGTGCGCGTGAACATCTCCACCAGGTAGTCATGCAGGCCGTCATAAATCTGTCGCTGGAGCGTCCAGTGGAACTGCGGATGGTCCAGGTCGCGTGGATGAAGCTCAATGTAGTAGGTATGCACCGGCACGGGCGGATTCTTAAAACGGATGACCACCTGCACGCCCTCGCCGCTGGCTTCCGCGGAGAACTCCAGCAGCGGATGCTCATAGAGCATCAGGTGCTCGCGCACGCGTTGAAGCCGGGGATTGGGAGGAGCCAAATCCATTTCCAGATCCATGTGAGGAGGGATTGTAACG
>JBFXAV010000067.1:0-8607 GCA_050183935.1 Candidatus Korobacteraceae bacterium
TACCAGAAGCACGAGAACGCTGCGCGCGCGAAGACACATTTGCAGAAGACGCTGCAACTGGACCCCAAGTACGCCGAAGCAGAGCAGATTCGGCAGACGCTAAAGGAGTTGGGGAGCTAGGCTAGTCCAAGCGACTACGCGGACTGCCTGGGAGTGCCAAGTAAACTCTAATTGTAAACATTTAGGGCAGCTTGATCGTTTTGAATAGCATGATTGCGATCATCGCGATCTAACGCTTTCGCGAGTATGACCACCAACCCCGGGGGGATGAGGACTTCCCTACCCTTCGTGTGCAAAATTGTTTCACAATCCTGAAGTTACCTCTTGCATTCACCTTGGTAACTAGCCAAGAATAAACATCTAGGAACTCGTCCTGTTTTTGGCGTCTGACGTGCTTTCAACGGGCGAGCCTCCCTCAGAGGGAGTTCTTGGAGGATTAGAAAGTGAAACGCACTGCTCTGTTATTTGCAGTTGTCGCCTTGTTGGCGCTGACTCCCTCGGTATGGGCCGATTCCTTTACAGTCGGGTCAGGTGGGTCGTTTGTCGCCCAATTCGGAGGGGCCGAGCCCATTAATGGCCCGCTTGTTCCCGGGCTGACTGCCGAGGCCACATTCTCCGGCTTCACCTTTACACCCTATGTTTCGGGTCCCAACACTTACACCAATGTGGCGTTCAGTGTTCTGCTGAAGAACACATCGACGGCGCCTGTCACAGGAAGCCGAATTGCTAACATGGCGTTCAATACCAACCCCAACATTGTTCTGAATCCTCCGGGTGCTGCCATTAGTTCTGTTTCCGGAGCAGGTTGGAGCCTGAACGGCAGCGGCAACTTCCCCTACGGCGTGGGAACGGTGGAGTTCTGCTTCACTTCGAACAACTGCGCTGCTGGCCCTGGTCCTGGCAACGGTGTTACTCAGGGAAACCAGGCAGTTCTTACTGCTTCCCTGTATTTCAGTGGATCCATCAGCTCCCTGACCTTTGACAATATCTACATCAAGTGGCAGTCCGTGAATTGCCCTACGTGCAGCCCTGCAATCCAGGACGGCTCCTTTGGTGGCTCCGGAACTGGTGGACAGCCGATTCCTGAGCCAGCGACGCTTTCCCTGCTGGGAGGCGGCGCTGCGGTTGCATGGTTCCGTCGTCGCAATGCCATTAAAAAGTAGATTTACTTAAGTTTTATTCGCTTTCGATCTCACAGCCCGTGCATTTCGCACGGGCATTTTCTTAAATAAAATTACCCGCCTCGGTCACAGACTTAGCTGGGCGGCATTGCTAGTGGTGCCGTATGCAGGGATCGCTTGATTTTAGTTGGAGACGCAAACCAGTTCATGTCGGTGGTTTTCGGGTGCTGTTTTCGCATCCTGCTCGGTCACGATTGACTCGTAGCCGAGCGCTTACCGCCTTCGGTTTGCCTTGCCAACCGTGCCGAACTTGACGCGTTCTCCCAAAATGGAGGGACGTCGACATCCTTCCGCCGTGACACGCATCCCTTCAATCACGGCTCTGTACCCCTGTGTCAAGCTACCAGCCGGCAGTCTCATGCTGGCTTTGCACTTCGCACATCAACCGCTTAATAAAAACGGGCTCCGAGTCGAACTCGGAGCCCGTCAAGGGATAGGTTACTGCGATTATCCGCGATTCTGTTTCCGCCGCCGCAACCATGCACCTGCAATGCCGCTTCCCAGAAGCGTCATCGTAGCCGGCTCAGGTACGGGTCCGGGAGTTCCAGCGCCGCCAAACGAACCGTCCTGGATTGCAGGGCTGCACGTGGGGCAATCCACGGACTGCCACTTGATGTAGATATTGTCAAAGGTCAGCGAGCTGATCGATCCACTGAAATATAGAGAAGCTGTAAGTGATGCCTGATTTCCCTGAGTAACACCGTTGCCCGGGCCCGGACCAGCAGCGCAGTTGTTGGAAGTAAAGCAGAACTCCACCGTTCCCACGCCATAGGGGAAGTTGCCGCTGCCGGTCAGGCTCCACCCTGCTCCGGAAACGGAACTAATGGCAGCACCAGCAGGATCCAGAACAATATTTGGGTTCGTATTAAACGCCATGTTGGCAATTCGGCTAGCCGTAATGGGATCGGTTGACGTGTTCTTGACCAGCACGTTGAAAGTTACATTGGTGTAAGTGTTGGGACCTGAAACATAGGGAGTAAAGGTAAAGCCGGAGAATGTGGCCTCGGCGGTTAGCCCGGGAACAAGAGGGCCATCGATCGGTTCCGCTCCCCCGAATTGGGCGGTAAACGATCCGCCCGGAGAAACAGTTACGGCGTCTGCCCAAGCTGCCGGCGATGACACCAGGAGAAGTACAAGGAGACACAGAATGCTGAGATGCTTCAAACAAGTCCTCCCACGAAATTCTTGTCCTTGGGGGAGGACGAAACACTTAATTGCTATGCAGATCACATGCCAGAGACTAGACAAAGTTTATTTCTATTTCCAATAACTTATACGCCTAATTTCGGCTCGTTGGTGCTAGATGGCACTGCAAACTTTTTCCTACACGGCTGAAGAACTTCTCTTTTTAACTAGGCTGCAAGATTCGCTGCTTATTTCTCTAGTGAGGTGGGACGTAGCCAGGCTTGCCAGCGCTTCCGCTCCGCCGTAAGCAGCCAGAACGTCCCCCAGAGCTGCAAATTTTCCGTGTTTTAGAACCTGCTCGATACGCGATTGCATACGCCCCAGGTTGTGATAGTGCCGCAGACGCGACTTCCAGCGGCCCGGCAGGCGCGGCTGGTCAGGATCGACTTCCCAGGGGTGCAGATAGAGCTGCAAGGGAACTTGCTGCCGATTCAGTGCTCGCTGGCCCCAGCGTGTGTAAGCCATGGGCAGGAGCCGCAGATACCCGCCTCCACCCAAAGGGAGATTGCATCCCAATACCCGAAGAGTACTCATGGGAAGCTCTGGTAGCGACAGCCCATTGCTGAGTTCCCAGCGAAACGCGCGCCGCGGCGCCGAGGGTATTCCGTACACGTCGTGGCGTACCGGGAAAATGCTGGAGTCGTAGTGCAAGCCTTCTTCCGCCAAAATTTCAAGCGCCCACATGGTGCGCTCCACAATTGAGAACGTGGGCGCGCGATAGCCTGTCACGAGAGCACCGCCGGCCTGCTGAATCGCGGACAGTGCCCGGCGGGTATCGCTGCGGAACTGTTCCGGTGTTAGCCGCCATACGCACTGGTGCAAATAGCTATGGCATCCGAGCTCGTGCCCTGCCGCCTGAATCTCGCGCACAAGATATGGGTACCGCTCCGCGACCCATCCCAGGATGAAGAACGTTCCGCGCGTGCCGGCGCGGGCGAATACTTCCAAAACCTTCCGGGTGTTATCCACGACGCGCGAAGGATACTGGTCCCAGGTATCCGGCCGGATGCGATCGGCAAACGCCTCTACGTGGAAGTAATCCTCTACATCGACGCTGAGTGCATCGGGAATGCTTTGCTGGCTTGGAAGATTCAATGAAGCGGGAAAGACAGCCTTGGTAAGCGTGGGGGAGATTTCCTGCTTGGTGGTGGAGGCATTGCTCACTGGATCATCCTGTTCGCGGAAGAACCTGGTATTCGCTTAAGATTAGTCAGCGGTAAGGCCTTCCTTGGACTCCACCTCTTCAGCTTTGCGAGTGGCGCTTGCCAGGCCGCTGTTTTGCATCTTGTAGAGTAACGCCCGGTAGCTGATGCGCAGGGCGCGTGCGGCCTGCTTGCGGTTCCAGTGGTTCGCTTCCAGCACCCGCAGAATGATCTTGGCTTCCAGTTCGCGTACCGCCTGGCGGGTAATCTTCTTGAGATATACCGGACCATCAAGCTGAATGTTGGAATCGAAAATGCTGCGTTCCTCGCGCGTGCTCAGCTCACTGGTGATTACCTCTTCCGAACCCACAATTACGTAGCGCTTCATCAGATTTTCAAGCTGACGAATGTTCCCCGGCCAGTGATAGGACTGCATCTGCGCCATCGCGTGCTGGGAAAGGGCGCGCGCACGGCAGTTGTACTTGTCGTTGTAGAACGTGAAGAAGTGGTTCACCAGAATTGGAATGTCCGCGGCACGGTCGCGCAGCGCAGGCAACGACACTTTGAGCACATTGATTCGATAGTAGAGGTCCTGGCGGAAGGTTCCCCGCTCGATTTCACGCTCCAGCAGGCGGTTGGTGGCGCATACCACGCGCGCTTCCATTTTCCTGTCTTCCTGCGCGCCAATACGGCAGAACTGTCCATCCTGGAGCACTTGCAGCAACTTCGACTGAAGACCAGACTCCAATTCCGAGATCTCATCCAGGAACAGGGTCCCGCGGCTTGCCATCTCCACCCGTCCGGGGCGCGCATCGTTGGCGCCGGTAAACGCGCCTTTTTCGTGGCCGAACAGCTCACTTTCCAACAGGGTATCTGGAATGGCGGGACAGTTAATCTTTACGTAGGGGCCCTCTCGCCATGGCGAGAGAAAGTGGATCATGCGGGCAATGATGTCCTTGCCCGTTCCGCTCTCGCCCTCGATGAGCACCGGAACGTTGGCCAGGGCAATCTTCTCAAGCCGCTCCCGCACCACCTGCATGTGGTGCGAAACTCCGAATATCACCGAATCCGGCGGCAGAGCCGAATCCGTAAACTTTGCTGGCGACGTAGCCGTGATTCCCAATTCGCATTCCCCCGCTGGGACTTTGCCCGCTTCACCGAATTGCACCTTTCGCGCCAAACCTTGCACTTCCAAGCCAGGTCTGGCCGCAGGCGCGTCTCGGGGGAGCAAACACCGTTGAGTCAGTACTTTAACGGAACTCCGAGTTTTGGGCAGCAGAAATATGCGGCGGCTGGTGACTATGGAGTGTGGGAAATCGAGTTCACTTCGAGGAAGCAGCTTTCCCTCGGGAGCGAGGCGGACGCGTTGCACCGCCAATCGGCCGACTGAACTTCATTCCCAGAAGGTTGTACTTGTCTCCCTGGCTACTGCGAACCATTCGGGCACGCAGCGTCCGAATGGATTTACTGAAGGATGCCGTGGTAGGCAACGGAGCAACAGGGATTTCCAAGGAAAGTGTCGCAGATCGAGACAGATTTCGCCGGGTAGCCAGAAGCACGCCGCCCGCGCTGATGTTCAGGGCGGTAGCAAACTCGAGAAACTCGCGGCCTTCCTTGTCTGTGCCACGCACAAAGACAGGGATCGACAGTGGAAGACGCGGATATCTTCGCCGGTCAGGGGAGGAGTCAGGCATGGCGATTCGCCAGCCTATTAGGGCATACCAGGGGCCAAAGTTGAGCCCTAGTATTCCACAACCCTGATCCAGTACTTAAGTAATGATTTTTATTTTATTTAGAAGCGAGTTTTGGCCCTCCCACAGTAGACTAAATCTCGTTCAACTTGAGACGGTGCGGCAAAGTTTTGCGGCCACAAGGGAAACAAGTTGCAGTTCTAGCTGGAATTTCGTTGACACGAGAGAAGCAGCTTGGCTAGCATTTTGGCTTAATTCCTAAGTCCTCATAAGCTCCTCCCCCGACAAACGAAACCTGCCGAACAAGGCAGAACTATGTCTGATCTTCCGGAAAATCCCGGATCGCAGAATGAGCCTCAGCGCGGCTCGGAAACCATGCTTGCCTACGCGACCACAGGAATGGACATCGAGCTCCTGCTTCAGGAGCACCGTAAGCTTCAAGAGCAGTATCAGCGCTGCTCCCAAGCGCTGGCGACGGCTGCCCATGACCTGAGAACCCCCCTTTCCGTGGTGCTTGGCTATATTGAACTCCTCTTAAGCGGCAAGCTTGGGGATTTGAATGACCGTCAAGAACGGGTACTGAATGACATGCAATCGAGCAGCCAGCGCCTGCAACGCTTGATCTCTGACTTTCTGACGTTTAGTGCCCTTGAAACCGGCAAGCTCAACCTCCATCTCGACGAAGGCAGCATGCACGATTGCCTGCTGGAGGTCTGCGGATTCTGGTTGCCGCGTTTTCAGTCGAAGGGAGTCGCATTCTATTGCCTGGGCACGGAGAATCTGCAGCGCTTTGCCTTCGATAGCGACCGGGTGCAGCGCATTGTCTCCAACCTGCTGGAGAACGCGCTGAAATTTACTCCTGCCGGGGGGACGGTCTGGCTGAATGCCGAAATGGTGATGTGGGAACGCCGGGTTGCGGAGAATCCCGCGGCCTTTCGCAGTGAACGCCGCGCGCAGCGACACATGGGACCGAATGCTGTGCGGATTACCGTGGCGGATACCGGACCAGGCATTCCTCCTGAGTACCACCAGGACATTTTCTGTGACTTCTTTCAGGTGCCCGACGGCCGCGAGCAGAACGACGGCATGGGCTTGGGTCTGGGCATTGCGCGCCGCCTGGTACTGGCACACGGAGGCAAGCTTTGGGTGGAGAGCGAACCCGGCCACGGATGTAAGTTTTCGTTTCTGCTCCCGCTGCGGCAGCTCCGGCGGGAAGAATAAGAACACAGGTTTGAAGCTGACGAACTCATGAGCATCCCTGCACGAATCCTTGTAGTAGACGACGAGCCCAGCATGCTGCGTTATTTGCAGACGCTGCTCGAGGTCGAGTCTTATCGCGTCACCACCGCCACCAACGGCGAGGAAGCCATGGTGCGGCTACAACAGTCGCCACTTCCCGACGTGGTGCTGCTGGACGTACTCATGCCTGGCATGGATGGCCTCGAAACCCTGGGGAAGATCCGGGAGTTGCATCCCCACATGAAGGTGGTCATGCTCTCCTGCCTGACCGATACGCGCAAAGTAGTTCAGGCAATTCGCCTGGGCGCGCAAGACTATTTGACCAAGCCCTTCCAAAAGGCCGAGTTGGAAGCTGTGATCCAGCAGTGCCTGGGCACCCGAGCCGATCAAGCGCCGGTTCAGGGCGAAATTGAAGACCTTGGAGACGACGTTTTCTTTGTCGCCGCCAGTCCGGCCATGCGCAAGATCCGCTCGCAGGCCAAGCTGGTGGCCAATGTCGATATTCCCGTGCTGATTCTGGGCGAAAGCGGTACCGGGAAGGAAGTCATCGCGCGCCTGATTCACAAGCATTCCCCCCGCGCCCATCGCACCTTCCTCAAGGTGAACTGCGCCGCGGTTCCGGCAGACTTGCTCGAAAGCGAGTTATTTGGGTATGAGCCTGGCGCGTTTACCGGCGCCACTCATGCCAAGCCAGGAAAGTTCGAGATCTGCAACAAAGGAACAATCCTCCTCGACGAGATCGGCGAAATGCCGCCTCAGCTCCAAGCAAAGCTTCTACACGTGCTCCAGGATGGTACCTTCTCGCGGCTAGGCAGCCGGACCATCATGAAGGCGGATGTGCGAGTGCTGGCGGCAACGAACATTAATATTGAAGAGGCGATCGGCAGCCGCAAGCTGCGCGAGGACCTCTACTACCGCCTGAACGGCTTTTCCATCACCCTCCCGCCTTTACGCGAGCGGAAGGAAGAGATTCCTTTGCTTTTGAAACACTTTATGGGTCAAGTAGCAGAACGCTATGCCCGCCCGGCACTGCCGCTAGGCCCCAAGCTGATGGAGGCGTGCCAACGTTACAACTGGCCGGGAAATCTGCGCGAGCTTGGAAATTTCCTAAAGCGCTACTTGATTCTTGGCGATGAAGATCTTGCAATCGCTGACCTTGCTTCCTCCCGCGAAGATCGTTCACGGAGTGGATCGGGGGACAAAGGCACAGAAGGAACAGGGCTGAAGGGGTTAGTGCGCAACCTCAAAGATGAGGCGGAGATGGAAGCGATTGCCCGCGCCCTGGAGCAGACAAACTGGAACCGCAAGAAGGCGGCGGTGATCCTGCAAATCAGCTATAAGGCGCTTCTATATAAGATCCGGCAATACGATTTACAACGGATGCCAAGCAACAGTGTTCAATAGCAAACAAGGAACCTGGGTTAAGGCAATTCCGTTACGCTGGTTACCTTCGCATTAACACGGCACCCGTATATTCTGCAGGAACACGTTGCCGTTCGAGGCGTATTTAGGTTTTTTATGTCCACTGTCGCAAAAACTTCTCCCGCCCTGATTCCCGATCAATTGTTGACGGGCATCGAGTCACGCACCTCCAAGATTGGCATCATCGGGCTCGGATATGTCGGCCTGCCGCTGGCCTTGCTATTCAGTGGGGAACGGTTCGCTATTACCGGCTTCGACATCGATGCCAAGAAAGTTGAAACTCTCTCCAAGGGCGGCAGCTACATTGTCCGTATTGAAGCGAAGGAGATACGCGCTGCCCAGGCGGCAGGCTTTACTCCCACCTCCGACTTTGCCCGCATCTCGGAGATGGACACCATCATCATTTGTGTCCCAACCCCGCTCGATGAATACCGGCAGCCGGACCTGAGCTACATTACCAACACCGCCGAGGCCATTGCGCCGCACCTGCGTCCGGGACAGCTAGTGATCCTGGAGAGCACCACATATCCGGGAACCACGGAAGAAGTCATGGTTCCTATCCTCGAAAAGAATAATCGCCTGGGATTGCGCGCGGCACGCGAAGGCGTTACCGACGGCATTTTCTACGTTGCGTTCTCTCCTGAGCGCGAAGACCCGGGCAATACCGAAGTTGCTCGCCATGACATTCCCAAGGTAGTCGGAGGCCTGGACCCCACCGCTACCAAGCTGGCGTGCGCTGTCTACGGC
>JBFXAV010000068.1:0-8544 GCA_050183935.1 Candidatus Korobacteraceae bacterium
GTGCCCCGCGAGGCGATTTCCGCCTATGGAGCGATTGCCATGAAGCCCGTCAGCGGCTTCGACGGACGCCTGTTTGAGATTACTGACCTGGTAGAAAAACCCAAACCGCAGGATGCTCCTTCCAATCTCGCCGTCATCGGCCGGTACATCCTCACCCCCGCGATTTTTGAGACTTTGTCGCGTACGCCCCTTGGAGCAGGCGGCGAGTTGCAGCTTACCGATGGCATGCGTGAGTTGCTGAAGCAGGAGAAAATCTACGGATATCGCTTCGCTGGCAAGCGCCACGACGCGGGAGACAAGCTGGGCTTCCTGAAGGCCACTGTGGAGTTCGCGCTGAAGCGCCAGGACCTCGGCGCTTCTTTCCGCGAGTACCTGAAGTCGCTTGTTCTCTAAAATGGGCCTTCTGTCACAACCAGTACCGTCAGTTGTGACAGCTTTACGGCTTGCATCTCGCCCTCTTTTAATTCTCTCGGAAACGATGCTGCCTTTGTGCCTGCTTCTTAACCCATGGCGGCGGAGACTCGCAACACGCCGGACATCCCGACTGCACCTCACTTCATCCACAGTACTCATACAGGCAAATGGAGGAATGCCATGGGAGCTATTATCGGTTGGATCATCTTCGGAGCCATTGCCGGAGCGATTGCAAAGCTGCTGATGCCCGGGCGTGATCCTGGCGGAATGATCGTCACGATCCTGCTGGGCATTGCTGGAGCGGTAGTTGGTGGCTACATCGGCCAGGCGCTTTGGGGAAGCACGGGCGCTTCGGACTGGAGCATTGGCAGTTTCGTGCTCGCCATTGGCGGCGCGATTCTCCTGCTGGCGATCTATCGCATGGCGGTTGGCAGCCGCAGTACAACCACCGGCACCGGTTCAGGCCGCAGAGCAGCGTAACTCTGTGCTCGAACGCACAAAGTAAAACGCCCCGGAAGGGGCGTTTTGCTTCGCGGTCAGCTGTCGCCAGGCTGCGCTACTCACGTGACTGTTGGCTTTCGTTCCTCTGCTCGCCAGGGTTCGGCTGGTCGGACGGTTGTTGCCCTGCCTGCGACTCCGTCAGGCCCTCGGTTGCTCCGGGAGGCTGGAATTGGTAGCCATACTGCTTCCCCTGGATCCAAATCTTGTCCAGATAGAACTTGTCGCCCTGTCGGCGAAGAATGGCTTTGGTCTCATCCGCCCACCCGGTTCCGCCGGTTGGAGCCGCTTGTGCCGTGGTCTTTAGGACCAGCCTGTTGTCTTTAAAGATATGTACCACCGTGGACTCTGACTGATTGGGCGGCTGGAACTCCTGTATCTCGTACTTTCCCGGCTCGAGCACCTGGTTCTCAACGGTGACTCGTTGCGGCAGTGTTATCTCAACTTTGTCATCTCCCGGTAGCGGCTGGGCTCCCTGCGCCATCATCAGCCCCGGAATAAAGAGGCCCACAAGTAACAGCAACCATGCACGTCTCATAACTCCTCCTTCGGCTAAAGTGTCTTCAGGAAAAGATGGTCGGGCTTGCGCCCGTGATGCCCAATGCAGAGTTGCTGCTGAAATTCCTGCGTACTAAGGGAAACTGAAACCACAAAACTCCAGGGGAAGGGGCGCTGCGCTGGTGTGCCTACAACCCAGCGTGAAATCCCGAACCTGACGCGTCAGGAGACCATTACTGTTCTGACCAGTTGTGCATTGTTTTCCCAGCGCGTTTTTTTGGTGGAATCCTCCTCTGCGGGCTGCACGTTGCCGTTGATATCTATGGCGCGGGACACAATGGAATGTCCCCCCGGGGATGCTCCCTGCCAGCGGTAGGTAAACAGCTTCCATGAGGTGTCGGTTGATTGCTTGTCGATTTCCGCAGCCTGCCATGGACCATTGTCAACCTTAACCTCAACCGCCTTGAGCGGAGTGGTATCGGTAAGAGCGAATCCAGTCACCTTCATTGCCACCGCCATCCGCGTTACCCGGACCACGATGGACTTCAACTGAATCCTCCCCACGGAGCTTTCCGTCCACTCGGTTTCGCCGTTTATGTCTCGCGCCCGCAGTGTCACATAGTCCCGTGCCATGAAGCGGCCCATGAAGCGGCGGTCCTGGAGATGGATTCTCTGGAGCCACTTCACGTTCGCCACCCCGTACCAACCTGGGGTGATCAGTCGCAACGGGGAACCCTGGTTCTTGGTGAGAGGCGCTCCGTTAAGGTGGTAGGCAAGGAAAACCTCCGGCTTGCTCGCGTCTTCTGTCGCCAGGCTGCGGGCAAAGTGCTGCTCCACCTTCTGCGCCGGGCTGCCGTGGGAGATTTCTTCAGTGCCTTTGTCCGCGCCGTAGAACACCACCTCCCGCGCACCCGCTTGCATGCCCGCTTCCTTGAGCAGAGTGCTCAGCCGCACGCCAGTCCAGCGCCCGTTGCTCACCAGTCCGTGCATGCGGGCCTTGCTGTTTCCGGAGCACTCAAAGCCCACGGGAAGCTCGACCTTCGGTTTGCGCATCAGCTCGTCAAGCGTGTACTCGCGCGGCGATGACAACATTCCGGTGATCTTTAGTTTGTAGGCGCCGAGGTCCACGTCCGGCTGGCCATAGTGCTGGATGGTGAACCACTTGTCAGCAGGCGTATAGAAGCTGTCGATGGTGCGCGTGTCTACAAATCGCACGATTGGGCTGGGGTTGGGGTTGAAGTTCGCCGGAAAATCGGTGAACGGAACTAATTCTTCGCCTTGAGCTAGCGCAGGCAAGGCCCATTCGGGGATTCCCATCGAAGCCAGCGCCGCAGCGGCCAGGCCCCCTCGCAACACTTCCCGGCGCGTAACCGGCTGACGCATTTCATTGTTCTCCAAAAACGGCAATCCTGACGGTTTCACCGGGGTAAGTCAAGCTTCACTTAGTTTCGATGAAGACCATTCGCTTTCAAGGTTGTAGCAAAGCTCTCTGCGTAGCCGTCCAGGTCTATTAGCTAAACTCAGCGCCGCCAGGCGCGGTATCGTATAGCCCGGAACGCCAGTTCCGGGAGAGTTTCGCACGCTCCGCGAGTCCCGTCAGGGACGATACGACGCCCGCTCTGTAGAAATATCAATTTCTAGTTACCCTTGACATCTAGGCATACACAATCCATAATACCGCGCTGTCTAGGGGAGAGCTTCCGATGGGAAAGAACGACTTGCAGGGAACGCTGGATTTGCTGGTGCTGAAGACGCTGGCGCAGCTCGGCTCCATGCACGGATACGGCATTGTGCTGCACATACAGCGCGTGTCCGAGGAGACGTTGCGCGTTGAAGAAGGCTCGCTCTATCCGGCGCTGCACCGCATCGAGCAGGCCGGTTGGATCGCCTCGGAATGGCGCGTTTCAGAGAACAATCGCCGCGCCAAGTTCTACAAGCTGACCGTCGCCGGCAGGAAGCAACTGGTGAAGGAAGAAAAAGAATGGGCGCAACTGGTGGAAGCCGTGGGGGCAGTACTGCGCTTTGCGTAGAACGAGACAGCAGCCATCAATGGCTGCGCCGTGCGAGAAGAGTGTGTAGAGACGTAGCTTTGCTACGTCTCTCCTAAGCAGTAACAAGTGCAGTTGGTAGCGAAACGGATTCGCTATCGGAGTGAACTTCCAAGCGCTGTCATCCCGAGCGAGTGTGACCGACCAACGGTAGGGAACGAGTCGAGGGATCAAGCCCTGGATTTGATTGACTTCCTGACCGGCAACGCTCAGGCGGGCACGAGCTATAGGAATCGCTGATGTCCTTGCTAAACCGCATCTCAGTAATGTTCCGCAGCAGCGACCTGGACCGCGAACTCGACGACGAGCTGCGCTCGCACATCGAGATGCGCACGCAGGACAACATCGCTTCAGGCATGTCTTCCGAACACGCCCGCCGTGATGCCCTGCTGCGTTTCGGAAATCCGGCAATGGCCAAAGAAAATACCCGTGCCACCCGCATTGTGATCTGGCTGGAAACGATTCTGCAAGACCTGCGCTACGCCTTGCGCCAACTCCGAAAAAATCCTGGTTTCACAATTGTGGCGGTGCTGACGCTCGCGCTGGGAATTGGGGCGAATACGGCGATCTTCAGCCTGATTAATGCGCTGGTTCTTCGGCCGCTACCGATCCGAGATCCCGGCCAACTAGTCCGTCTGTCAACCACGTCACCGGAGAATCCGGATCGAGAGGGCGTTCTGACGCTCGCCATGTATCAGCAGCTCCGAAGGGACCAACAGGTATTCTCCGACTTGTTTGCGACCATAAAGGGAGGAGTCGTCAACCTTGAAGCGAATGGAACAAGGTATGCAGGGGGCATCAGCACCGTCACAGGAGAGTATTTTTCAACGCTGGGTATCCAACCGGTGCTCGGCCGGTTGATCACGCCGGATGATCTAAGCCTTGATGGCGGCCTCCCTGCGGCTGTTGCGGTTCTCGATTATGGCTGCTGGCAGCGTCGCTATGATGGCAATCCTTCTGTGATTGGGAAAACCATTCGCGTCGAGGATCGACCGCTCACCATAGTCGGTATAACTCCCAAAAACTTTTCGGGCCTCATCATCGATGCGGCCCCGGATTTTACTGTTCCAATCGGTTACTCAGGCAGAACCATATATCGCGACCGTAAGGGTGGCCTTGGAGAAATCTTCGCCCGACTAAAACCGGGCGTTACTCTTGAACAGGCCCGTGCGCAGTTGGAAGCAATGTGGCCGACTGTCCTGCAGGCATCTCTTCCAGAAGACTACGCTGGAGAACAGCGCGAGGCTTTCCTGAGCCGTCGTATCGTGCTCGCATCCGCTTCAACAGGAAGCTCCTTCCTGCGCCAGCGGTACACACGTCCGCTATTTGTTCTCATGATCATGGTCGGCTTGTTGCTGCTCATGGCATGCGCGAATCTGGCCAGCTTAATGTTGGCCCGCGCGGGCGCGCGACGGCAAGAACTTGGAATTCGCGTCGCGCTCGGCGCTGGGAAATGGCGCATTGTTCGGCAAATGGTCACCGAAAGCCTCCTTCTTTCAACGGCGGGTGCAGTTTTGGGGCTTCTCTTTGCTTACTGGACCTGCCGACTGCTCCTCGACATGATGTGGACAGGGCTGGTTCCTCTCGCCCTCGATCCTGCACCAGATCTGCGGGTGCTCGCCTTTACGTTGTTCGCGTCTTTGCTGACTGGAATCTTGTTTGGCATCTCGCCGGCGTGGGGCGTTTTTCAGATCGATGCCTCTGAGGCACTGCAACAGAACGGACGATCTGTCCGTGGTGGCGCAATGACCTTCGGTAAAATACTGATCAGCGGCCAGTTCGCCCTCTCCCTGATGCTGGTGTTCGGCGCTTTGATTTTCATGCGCAGTCTTAAAAGCTTGCGTTCTGTCGACGTCGGCTTCCGTCCAGATGGCATATCCCTTATTCACCTTTTTCCACGGTCTGGCGGTGAAATGCAGCCCATCCCGAACCGTGTTACTTACTATCGCGAACTGGCAGAACGTTTGAAGGCAGTACCCTCGGTCGAGTCGGTCAGCTACTCCCACATGGGACCGGTTCTGCACTACGAATACACGGAACCCGCTTCGGTTCCCTTGTCTCAGGCTGCTCCCGTTCAGGCTGTGCTTGAAGCGATTGGTCCTGAATTCTTTCATTTAACTGGGATGAGCATGCTCGCTGGTCGCGAATTCGACTGGCGCGATAATGAGTCTTCCAAGCCCATGGTGATCATTAGTGAAAGTCTCTCCCAGCGCCTTTTCTCCGCCGCGGACCCGATCGGAAGGAAGATTGACTTCGGCGATCGCAAAGCTCTGGAGGTTATCGGAGTCGTCAATAGCGCCAGTCTGTGGATGCCGCAGAGCCGAAAGCCCATGGCCGTGTATCTCAACCTGATGCAGATGCCAGCCTACAATTCTTTGTACATCAACATCCGGACCACTGGTGATCCTGGGGCCGGGCTGTCCGCCGCTCGCGCAGTGCTGGAGTCTCTCGGCCGCCACACCGTCCTGCGGACCGAAACGCTCCATCAGCGTTTAGAGAAAACACTTGCGACCGACCGGATGATCGCAGCCTTGTCGTCTGCCTTTGGCGGGGTGGCTCTGCTCCTCGCCTCAATCGGACTCTATGGGCTGATGTCCTACACCGTTGCTCGCCGCACATCCGAGTTCGGAATCCGCATGGCTTTGGGCGCAAATAGGCTTGGCGTGATCCGGCTGGTACTCCGCGAAGCTGTTTTCTTGCTTTCAATCGGTTTGGGCGTTGGAATTGTTCTTGTCTTCTGGGCCGGCCGCACGGCCGCATCACTCCTGTTCGGAATCAAGCCGCACGACATTCCTACGCTCATCGGGGCGATGACGCTGCTGACCATTGTCGCGGTCGTTGCGAGCTATTTCCCTGCGCACCGTGCTACCCGAATTGATCCCATGGCGGCGCTGCGGAGTGAGTAGTTGTTGATGGATATCCCGCGCCAATCCGCTACCCGCAACCGCCGATGGCGTCGCGTTATGTATGCCGCATCCGCGGGCACGCTCATTCTTCTGGTAACACTCGGAGTCTCGCGCCTGAAACCTGCCCCACCCACCGTCGATCGGTCCTCCCTATGGACCGACACGGTGAAGCGCGGCCCTCTGCTGCGCCAGGTCCGAGGACTTGGCAGGCTCACGCCCACCAATATCCGCTGGATCTCGGCGCCGGTGGAAGGTCGGGTGGAACAGGTTCTGCTGCTCCCCGGAACCCAGGTGAGCGCGGACACCATCCTGCTGGAACTCGCCAACCCACAACTGGTACAGGAAACTCTCGATGCCGTGTACAAATTGCGCGCCGCCGAGGCACAGGCCAAAAACCTGGTGGTACAGTTGCGCAGCCAGGTGCTGGCGCAGAAGGCACAGGCCGCGCAGGTGCAGGCCGAATTTAACGAGGCCCAGGCACACGCTGAAACTGACCGCGAACTGTTCGCGCATGGCATTGTCTCGCAGCTCGCGCTCAAGGTTTCCCAGAGCAAAGCCGCAGGATTAAAAACGCGAAACGAGGTTGAATGGCAGCGCCTTGCCAGCGCGGAGGAAGTCATCGAGTCCCAGCTTGCCGAAGAGCAGGCCAACATAGCGCAGGCTCGCGCGCTTTATGAATTGAAGACGCGCCAGTTATCCGCGCTGCAAGTACGCGCCAGCGTCAATGGCGTTGTGCAGGAGCTGCCGATCCAGCCCGGGCAGCTCGTCATGCCCGGAGCAACGCTCGCCAAAATCGTCCAGCCAGAGGAGCTGAAGGCGGAACTCAAGGTTCCCGAAACTCAGGCCAAGGACCTTCAGCTCGGACAGCCTGCTTCCGTGGATACCCGCAATGGAGTCATCCCCGGGCACATCACCCGCATCGATCCCGCCGCTCAGAACGGCACTGTTACGGTCGATGTCGCTCTCGATGGTCCGCTTCCGCCAGGTGCTCGTCCCGACCTGAGCGTGGACGGCGCGATCGACCTGGAACGGCTTGCCGATGTCCTTTATGTCAACCGTCCAACATCCGGCCAGGAAGAGAGCAGTACCAGCCTCTTTCGCCTGGAGCCCGAAGGCAGCACCGCCGTGCGTATTGCCGTGAAGCTCGGACGCGCCTCCGTCAGCGCCATTGAAGTTCGTGAAGGGCTGCGCGAAGGCGACCAGATTGTATTGTCCGACATGTCGCGCTGGGACAACTATGAAATCATTCAACTCGATTGAGGAACCATGATGACCACAGCACAAAAGGCAGAGCTTCTCTCGAACACCCTAAATCAGGCAGCATTGATCCGCATGGAAGGCATCCGCAAGGTCTTCCAGACGGAAGAGGTAGAAACGCAGGCGGTCTCGGGCATCGATCTGGAGATATCTCCCGGTGAGTTCGTTTCCATCGCGGGGCCATCCGGCTCAGGGAAGTCCACATTGCTCGCCCTCATCGGGCTGCTGGAGTCACCCAGCGCTGGCCGGTATTACCTAAAGGGCAAGCCCGTGGAGCAGCTCACGTTTGGCCAACGTGCCACCATCCGCAATCGTGAAATCGGCTTCATCTTCCAAAGCTTCAACCTGATTGGCGACCTTACCGTACTGGAAAATGTAGAACTGCCGCTCACCTATCGCGGCATGTCTTCCTCCGAGCGGCAGCAACGTGTTCACCAGTCGCTCGAACGCGTGGGCATGCTTCCTCGCGCAAAGCACTATCCTTCGCAGCTCTCTGGGGGCCAGCAACAGCGCGTTGCCGTTGCTCGTGCGCTGGCAGGGTCACCTTCCATTCTTCTTGCTGATGAGCCTACCGGAAACCTTGATTCCGCCAATGCAGATGCCGTCATGAATCTGCTGCGCGAGCTTCACCAGGATGGCGCTACTATCTGCATGGTTACGCACGACCCCCGCTTTGCGCAGCACGCAGAGCGAACCATTCAATTGCTGGATGGAAGAATCGTGCAGTAGAACAATGATCGAGGCTTCGGCCTCCACCGATCTCAGCCCGGCGAAACTAGGTGGCGCAGGCATTCATGCCTGCGATGAGCCGCTGCTTCTTTTACGGCTCAGCCGCTGAAGGCAATTGTACGTTTCGAAGTATTGATCCCGCAGAGTCTAAAGCCTCTTTGCAACTACTACGCACGGATATCGCAGACCTGAAA